>SPBV01000246.1 GCA_004525885.1 Nitrosomonadales bacterium | reverse complement strand
GGCGCGTAGTTCAATGGCCTCCACTGTTGTTGAATTTAATTCGAGCTTCTGTTCCACCTCCACGAGCTTTGGCGCTAACGGGAAGTCGGTTTCTTCAGTTGTAGAAGAAAACGCGTCTGCCGTCTCAGTGACGAACAGATCGTTAATACAGAGAAGCGTGCATAACTGGCTCTCGGCCATGTCTCGTGAGACTGGCGTAGCGTGCTCCTCTTTAGGGAGTCTTGAAATCGCATCCGCTACGATATTGGCGTCGCCGGCAATAAACTTTATAGTTATGTCGAACTCGTTTAATAAACTCCTCCAGCGCTGTGCGCGTTGAGAGCTGCTGTCAGTTGTTTCATACGTGAGATTGTTATGATCCGTAAAGACTTCGATTTCGTATCCCAGAAGGATGTTACGGAATTCTTTGACAGTCTCGACTATACTCAAGAGTTCTTTCTCAGTAGTAGTATAGTTCCTCTGCGTCTTAGTAAGCTTGCGAGAGTAAAAGGCTAGGGGTTTTCCCTCTTGCGTGATAACGGCACCTAATTGAAAGTCACTTGCGTCCGTGTGGATCGTGAACTTTTTATTAAAATCCGGGTAGGCGAGGAGCGTGTCTTTCGCGATAATACGCTTCATTTCGTTGAAGGCGATTTCGCATTTGTCAGTCCATACGATAGAACCTTTCTTCGTTCCTTTCGTTAATTCGGTCAGTGGAGCCAGTATCTCACTGCGTCTGGGCCAGAGATCGCGGTAGTACTGTACCATGCCGAGAAAATGACGAACCTCCGTTTTTGTGGATGGGCGTTGCAAGTCAATGATAGCTTGAACCTTATTCGGATTGGGTTTAACCCCTTCCTTGGTGATAATGTAGCCGAGATATTCGATCTCCGGCTGTGCAAACATGCATTTATCTATTTTGCATTTGAGCCCTGCCTTGTGCAGTCGTTTAATAACGATCTCGACGTCAGCGAGATGCTCTTCATACGTTCCAGTTGATGTTACGAGGAGATCATCTAAATAAGCTCTCACGTTTTTTAAGTCCTCGAACAGCTGACATATCTTGTCCTGGAAGATGTCGGGCGCGATGCTGACTCCCATCGGCAAACGATTGTATTCGTATTTACCAAATGGAGTTGTGATGGTGCATAGCTTCTTTGCATCGTCAGTCAGCGTGATATTATAATATCCCATAACTAGGTCTAGAGCCGTCGCATAAGTGAAGTTGCTTACTTTTAGAAGCATATCTTTAATATGGGGCAATGGGTATGGTGTGCGCTTGATTTGGGAATTTAATTTCCTAAAATCAGAGATAAATCGAACTCTGTTATCCTTCTTTGGTATAACGAACGATGGTGCTGCCCATTCGCTGCGATTCACCTTAGTGAGTACGCCGATGGACACAAGTCTATCGAGATCCTTTTTGAAGGTATCTTCGTATATTTTGGGTATTGGGAATGCTCTAGCATGATAAGGTTTAGCATTTTCCTTGAGAGGTATGTCTACAGGATCGCCTTCCCATTTGCCTAATTGGCCATCGAAAAGCGACTCATTACGTTTGAGTAACGCGAGTAATAGTGTACGTTGGATTGGCGTAAGGTGCGTCATTTGTGCTACCTCTGCGTCCAAGTCTGGCTTATCATAATTGGCGTCTAGTATTCGTTTTAGCCGATTCATCTGCTCTTTGACGGAGTCGGACTCTGCGCGGTCCTCGATGATGGCATTAAAGTCGATCCATTGTTCTTTGATGTTGACTTGTTGCATGGGCAATTTTAAATCGTCCCATTGCACGATGTTATCTGAATACAGAACATCCATCTTGAGCTTCTTGAGTAAGTCTCTACCGATGATCATATCGTACGGTAATCCTCCCTTCTCGGGCAAAACGTGAAAGTTCCATTCGATTTGCTTGGATTCCGAGAATTCGGACAGATAAAATGTCATCTCCGTGGTTCTATTCGATTCGAATGTGCCCTGTGGAGTACGAAATTTTACGGCGTTCTTAGGCTTCTTAACCTTACCGTAATGCGCTACTTCTGCCGTAGCTACGCTATACTGGGCGCCGGTATCAATCAGGACATTAAGGTGTCTCTTCTTGATTTTGCCGGTACGAGCATCTTTCACGTGAAAGAAAGTGACTGGTTTGATGTCTACGTTGTCTAGTATGGTCAGATCCGATAGATCGTCATTACTGCTAGTACAATAGAAATCCGAAGGGTTGGTGATGGTTGGTACAATAGGTTCATTATTAGTAGTGTTATTTGTTTTTACTTTATTACTACTTGAATTATCTGGTGTTCCATCCCGTGATTTCGATCAGTCGCTATCATAACCATCGTTGTGGTCTTCGACGTACTTTTTGTAATCGCGCTGGAGAGCGTATTCTTCGACTGACATCATGTCGCCGCTCTTGCGCTTCTTGTTGCTCTCTGATCCCTTACTCTTGCCAGAACTACCTTTGTAGTTGCTGCTGTCGGGGTTGCTGAAACAGTTCTTGGCAATGTGGCCATTCTTGTTGCAGAACTTACACGCGCTATTGCCTGGCTGAGAGTTGTTGCTGTTGGATTTGTGTTCGTTGCCGGTGCCTTTGTTCTTCCAAGCGACTTTCTCTTTCGCTGAATTCTTAGGCTGGACGGTCGGCTTCTTGCTATCTTCCACAGCGAGCTTCTCGTTCCTGTGCATTTCTGCTAATAGGAACTGCTCCTTGCATGCGTTGAAACTACCATTGAAATCCTCTCGACGGGTGGTGTTCATGTTTGTGAGCTCTGGTTTAAAGAGTTCGTAGCATGCGTTCCAGACTATCTGGATCTTTCTTTCGTCGGTGAATACCGATCCTACTTCCGGGCTGCTAGGCTGCAACGGATAGTAGGGCTGAGCCTCGGAGTGAGCCTGCAGTAAGCGAAAGAATACCTTGAGGGAATGGTTCGGATCCATCATTAGGTCCTCCGTAAGGTAGTCGATTTGCGTCTGTCCGCTATGAATCCCAGTTGTTTTGAAAGCCAACTGTTGGACTGCGGCGAAGATCGCTTTGAAGAATGCAGGTCCATATTCCCAACCGTGGTTATGAATACGAAGCCATGCACATGGACTGAGGGCGTTAATGCCCGTGTTGTTCCAT
>SPBV01000185.1 GCA_004525885.1 Nitrosomonadales bacterium | reverse complement strand
GAGATAATTTTACCACAACGATTTATCTACATAAGTACCAGCGGAGTATATGGTGACTGCAATGGTGCCCTAATAGATGAAACCTATCCGATCAACCCACGAACAGAACGCTCAATACGTCGAGCCGACGCAGAAATACAGGTGCGAAATTGGGGCTTACGCAATTGTGTGAGAGTTTCGATTCTACGAGTACCAGGAATTTATGCTGCGGACCGCTTACCATTGGCTCGCTTGCGTGAAAGCACCCCGATGCTGCTTCCGAAAGAAGATTGTTATACTAACAATATCCATGCTGATGATCTTGTACGTATTATTTTTGCAGCATTACGCTACGCAAAACCAGGAAGAATTTACAATGCCTGCGACGATTCGAACCTAAAAATGGGAGAGTATTTTGATCTGATTGCAGATTCCTTTGGCATACCACGTCCGCCTCGTGTTGCCCGTGTCAATGCCAATAAACACGTTTCGAGTGGCATGCTGTCATATATGGAAGAATCAAGACAGCTAATGAATATACGCATAAAGAATGAACTACATATAAATCTTCGTTACCCAACCGTGGCTGAGGGTATTGCTGCATGTAAAGCAGTTAGACTAGAAAGCAGGTAAAATTCTTTCTGCCAAATTAGTAGTCTCGAGTTATTTCTATGAACCCCATACTTATCATAACCAACCTGCCAGACAAAACAAGCGCCTTGGCACTTGCAGAAAAATTGATTGGTACTCGACTAGCTGCCTGCGTTAACGTACAGGCAGAATGCACATCTGTCTATCGATGGCAAGATAAAATTGAAACTACTAGCCAAGTGCCGGTATTTATTAAAACCCTAGCACAGCATTACGCTCAGGTAGAAGAGACAATAATAGCGGTGCATTCTGACGAACTACCTGAGATTATTACTGTCCCAATAAGTGGTGGTCTACCGGCATATTTGCAGTGGATTTCAGATGAAACACTGATCTTAGACAGAAAATGAGTAAACCAGAATCTTATGCGCTTAATTAGATTTTTCTTACTGTTATTTTGCTTTACTAGCATCAACGCTTTTGCTGAAGAGGAAAAGACTCCTAGTCTACTATCCGAATTGCAACAGCTTGGTACAAGTTTTGTGCAAAATGAACAAGAATTGCTGCCTCCAGATCAGGCATTCAAGCTCACAATCAAAGTACGCAATGCGAACACATTAGTTGCAGAATTTGAACCAACAAAAAACTATTATCTTTATAAAGACAAAATTGCGTTTGAACCAAAAAGTAATGGGACATTAATAGAGAAAATTGATCTGCCTCAAGGAAAAATGAAGAATGATCTGACCTTTGGCCAAACCGAGGTTTATTACGAACCATTCCAAGCTGTAATTTCCTTGAAACGTGAGATGCTGGCGATGAACCAACTTACTCTTGCAGCCACCTATCAGGGCTGTAACGAACCTATAGGCGTGTGCTATGCACCCATTGATAAGGTAATTAAATTAACTCTCCCTGTTGCGAAAGCTGCAGTAGGAGTGATAGCCAAGTCAGTGAGTAATGATGCAACTGCAGCAACTAATTTTATAAGCACCAAACAAGACCATACAGCTGAGTTATCCCAGACCTTAGACGGCGCTCTTTCTGTTGCGTCAGAATTAAAAAGAATAGGCCAGATGTTTAAAGGTGGTGATTTCTGGCTAATCCTTACAAGTTTCTTTGGTATTGGCCTACTACTTTCCTTCACGCCCTGTGTATTTCCTATGTTTCCAATTTTATCAGGGATCATTGTAAATAGAGGACATCATGTTACCAAAAGTCATGGATTTATTCTGGCATTAGCCTACGTTATGGGAATGTCTCTCACTTATTCTGCAGCAGGAGTGGCCGCTGGACTCTCTGGGGCAATGCTATCTGCTGCTCTACAAAACGCTTGGGTGTTAGGAGGATTTGCACTCGTATTCGTTACCTTGGCTTTATCCATGTTTGGCTTCTATGAACTACAATTACCGAGCTCTCTACAGAGCAAACTCTCTGAAGAAGCGGGGCATTTAAGAGGGGGGCATTTAACGAGCGTTTTTGGAATGGGCGCACTATCCGCACTCATAGTCGGGCCCTGTGTAGCTGCACCATTGGCTGGAGCACTACTGTATATCAGCCAGACTCGAGACGTAGTGCTAGGTGCCTCAGCCCTATTCGTTATGTCATTGGGTATGGGTGTGCCACTTTTAATTCTAGGCGCATCTGCTGGTGCACTTCTACCAAAAGCTGGGGCTTGGATGGAATCAGTTAAGCGCTTTTTTGGCGTCCTGCTTCTAGGTGTTGCGATCTGGTTGATATCACCTGTTATTCCAGCAGCTGCTCACATGTTGATGTGGGCAACTCTATTAATTATATCTGCCATTTATTTGCAGGCCGTAGATTCGTTACCCACGAGAGCTTCTGGATTTCGTAAACTTCTAAAAGGACTCGGTATCATTGCTTTGCTGTTTGGTGTTGCCTTATTAGTAGGTGTTCTGTCTGGTAGCCGTGATATTCTGCAACCTCTGGCAAAATTAAATCTTTATAACGTCAATAAAGAAGATGCTAGCCGAACAAATATCGGCGGAACTCTACCCCTTCCATTCCAACGAGTGTATTCTTTAGCAGAACTTAATAAACGTATTGCCGAGTCACAAAATAAATATGTAATGTTAGATTTCTATGCTGACTGGTGTATTTCGTGTAAAGAAATGGAGCGTTTCACATTTACTGATACAGAAGTGAAATATAAACTGAAAGATGTAGTGTTACTGCAAGTTGATGTTACCGACGGCACAACTGATGACGATACTCTGCTCAAGTATTTCAAACTGTTCGGCCCCCCTGGAATTCTGTTCTTCAACCGTAATGGTCATGAAATTTATGACGCTAGAATCATTGGTTATCAAAACAAAGAAGACTTTCTCACTATATTAAACGCCGTGCTGATCTAAATGACTACACTTGGAAAGACACTATTATATATAGGTGTAGCAGCACTTGCTGTAACTGCCGGCTTCTTTCTACAGGGTACGCAGACCAGCAGCAATCCAGAACCGAGAGCTATAGTACCCACAACTAATAATGGAGCAAACGCAATCCTATCATCTGCCCTCCCCGATCTTCAAGGAAAGAGACAATCTATTTCACAGTGGCGAGGAAAAGTTCTGGTAGTAAATTTCTGGGCAACGTGGTGCGAGCCTTGCCGTAGAGAAATGCCAGAGTTCATTGAGCTTCAGGATGAATTACGCGATCAAGGATTACTTTTTATCGGCATAGCATTAGATCACAAGAGTAAGGTGATACAGTTTAGTAAAGAAATTGGCGTTAATTATCCCATTCTTTTGGGGGGAATTGAAGCTATGGCACTTGCTGAAGCAGCTGGAAACCGCCATGCAGTGTTGCCATTCACTGTCATATTCGATCGCAACGGAGAGATCATCAGCACTCATATTGGCCGCATCGCTCGAGACAAGCTGGAACCTATACTTAAACCCTTGTTATAAGATTAAAAATATCTAATAAATTAAGTTGTTCAAGGAACTACACAATCAATAGGGGATGAACCATATGCACTAATTAATAAATTTAACATATAGCCCTTTGTGAGAACTTTAAGTGGCAAAATTACTTGATGGAAAATTTTACTTTACTACCAAGCTTTTTGCCATCAGCCTCTGACCCCATTTCAGGTTCTGAAACAAATACCCGGTCGTTAGAAATACTACCTTTTTCAACTAACCAATCACGAGCAGCTTTACCACGCTGCTCGGCAAGTTGCCGCAGCTCATCATCGCCCGCATTAATGTTTGCAAGCATCAATTGCTCCATTTCTGGCGCCGGCAAATCTTTTGTAAAGCCAATTGCATTTTTTGGTTTATCAAATTTCTCCTCTTTGTAAGCAAGCTCAAGAAATTTTTTATATTCTTTTGGTTCTATACTAGTTTCCTGCAACGACCCCCCTGCCTTACCTTTCTTTACTCCTTCTGACAGTTTC
>SPBV01000205.1 GCA_004525885.1 Nitrosomonadales bacterium | reverse complement strand
GGTTATTGCCATGGATGGCATGTATGCCGGTTTTGCAGGAGCAAAAACCGGTCATGGCCGCATGACGCTGAACTGGCATTTGCTCCTCTTGGCCATCCTCTGCTTTGGGCTTGTTGCCTTTTCCCCGTTTTGCTGGCGTCACCAGCGCTCGGTGCTTGCTGTTCGGCGCAAACACACCATGAAAGCGTGTCAGGTTGACTATGGGCTTCGGCACCAGAGCGGTTATTTTTAGATCTGGATGATTTCAAAATAATAAATGATTCACTGGGTCATGATTTTGGCGATAAACTTTTGATCGAAGTGGCGGAGAGACTGCGTATTGAAGCGCGTAGTGGCGATACCGTGGGACGTCTTGGTGGTGATGAATTTATCGTTCTATTAGGCGGGCTTTCGAATGCGAAAGACGCAAGTCCCGTGGCAATGAATTTACTTAGCCAGTTTGCTGCTGCATTTAGTATCGATAGTAGAGAGCTAATGCTTAGTGCGAGTATTGGTATTGCTATATATCCGATTGATGGTGATAACCCATCGGATCTTCTACGGAATGCTGACGCTGCCATGTATTATTCTAAAGAGCAGGGTCGTAATACCTATTCATATTTTACCACCGCCATGAATAAGGATGTTTTACGTCGATTACTTCTGGAAGAACAGATGCATGGTGCGCTGGATAGAGGAGAGTTTCGAGTTTCTTACCAGCCTAAGGTAAATGTGCTCAGCCGTAATATCATAGGCTTTGAAGCTTTATTGAGATGGAGGAATCCAGAGCTAGGCGATGTTGCGCCTGATGAGTTTATTGCTATCGCCGAACAAACAGGTTTAATTGTTCCACTGAGTGAGTTTGTATTGACTGAAGCGATCAACAAGACTGCGCATTGGCAAAACAATTATGTGCCATCTTTTACAATCGCTGTCAATTTGTCACCACGTCAGTTTCGTGACCCCAACTTGATAGCGTTTATAACGGAAGCCATCAAACAGTCTGGTATTTCAAACGATTCACTTGAGCTGGAAATTACCGAAGGCGTGTTGCTGAGTGGACATGCGTATATCAAAGAAGCCCTGATCGCTTTAAATGATATGGGTGTCAAAATCGCTATGGATGATTTTGGCACAGGCTATTCCTCTCTCAGTTATCTGCGTAAGTATCCGTTTGATGTACTCAAGATTGATCGTATTTTTATTTCTGATATTACAGTGGATAATGCTGATAGGGATCTTGTGCATGCACTTATTGCTATAGCACGGAGTCTCAAATTGCAGGTAGTAGCCGAGGGTGTGGAGACTGAAGAGCAATTGGCTTTTTTGGCTGAACACAATTGTGAAATTGCTCAAGGTTATCTTTTTAGTAAGGCAATCACCGCTGAGCAAATAACGGAAATTCTTGAAGCTAAAAAACACCTTTGATAGTTTTATGACTTATTAATAAGTCATAAGTGGGGTCAGATGAAACTTATGGGCTGGCTTATCTAGTAAAGTTTGATCTGACTCCACTTATATTTCTATCGCCTTTATCGCTTTATGTGCCTGAGTAGAGGCACAACATTCACCATGTTTGAGCAGAAGCTTTTTCCCAATCTGCTTTCCAGCTATCAGGGCAGTTTCTGCCTGTTAGTAAACAGCTTGAGTCGATGGTCGGATAAAGCTGTGCATAGTTGGCTATCTGGTTACCATTAACCCGGACATTAATATGCTCGGGTTCTAATTCATCAAGTATTTTTAGTCCACAGGCGGCGAGTAATTCGGTCAAATTTTCAACCGTCAAATTATGATAACTGGCGACACGTATAGATTTATTTTCTATATCTAATGCTTTGTAACGAGCTGGATCCTGTGTGGCGATACCCGTCGGGCATTTGTCACTGTTGCACTCTCTGGTCTGTATGCAACCCAAAGCCAGCATCATACCTCGCGCTGAATTTACCGTGTCTGCACCTAAAGCTATAATACGGGCAAGATGAAATGCGCTGTATACTTTACCTGATGCGATGATTCGAATTTTGTCGCGCATGGCGATTCCTCTGAGTGCATTATCGATAAAAATGACTGCGTCTCGCAGAGGAGTGCCAACCGAGTTGGTCAGTTCGATAGGCGCCGCACCGGTTCCGCCTTCGCCACCGTCTATGGTAATAAAGTCGGGTGTTATACCTGTTTCTAACATGGCTTTGCAGATGCCAAGAAATTCACTGCGTTTACCCAGGCAGAGTTTGAAGCCAACCGGTTTTCCCCCCGAAAGTTTCCTTAATTGTGCTACAAATTCAAGCAGACCGGTTGGTGTAGTAAATGTAGAGTGTGCCGCTGGAGAGACGACATCATGGCCCATCGAAACATCTCGTATTGCTGCTATTTCTTCGGTCAATTTAGCGGCGGGAAGGATGCCACCGTGGCCGGGTTTAGCGCCCTGTGATAGTTTGATCTCAATCATCTTTACAACATCAAGCCGGGCTTTGTCGGTAAATTTTTGTTTATCGAAACCACCTTCGCTATTGCGGCACCCAAAATATCCTGTGCCGATCTGCCAGATGATATCGCCACCGTGCTCTAGATGATAAGGGCTTAATCCACCTTCACCGGTATTGTGTGCAACATTACCGATTTTTGCACCTTTGTTAAGCGCTAGTATGGCGTGTTTACTTAATGCGCCATAACTCATGGCAGAAATATTTAACGGCGAGGCAGAATAGGGTTGCGTGCAATCAGGGCCACCAAAGTTTACGCGTGGATGTTTGTTTTCAATATGGGCTGGCTGCAAAGAGTGATTCATCCACTCATAACCTGTGCGGTAGACATCATATAGTGTGCCAAACGGCCTCGTATCGCGTACTTTTTTTGCGCGTTGATATACCAGTGAACGAAACTCACGATTAATCGGACGGCCATTGATATCTGATTCTACAAAATATTGCTGAATTTCAGGGCGTATCGATTCGAACAAATATCGAAATGAGCCGATAATCGGATATAACCGCAAAATAGTGTGACGGGTCTGTAACATCTGATATACACCCAGCAATATCACCGGGACAACAATAATGAAGCCCCAGTAAAAAGCAGGCCAGTAAACGGCTAGAACTACTAGTAGTAACGAGATGGAAATGGAAAGAAAAATAAAGCCCTGTCGTACTGACATTGCGCACTCCTGTTTATAATATTTAAAGGTGCCGAATAAGTGGGGGCACAATAAGTGGGGTCAGATGAAACTTATGGGCTGGCTTATCTAGTAAAGTTTGATCTGACCCCATTGGACGGCTAACTTCATCCCCCTTTAATTCAATTATTTACTTAATTCAGAATGATTAAAGGATGTATTTTTTTTTCGTCTGCAGCAATTCAGTAAATTCTTTGGCAGGTACCGCCGGGCTGAACAAAAAACCCTGCATCATGGTGAGTATAGGCTGAATAAACGCTATTTTCCCTGAAACCCGCCTCCATTGTGCAGTCGCTGCCACCACTTTCCAGCCTGATCATAGCGGAATCCTGCCTAAATTAGCCGCACTGACCTGTATAAATTCAGATCATTTGCCCTTTCCCCAGCCAATTCATGCCTCCAGGCAAATTGAGACCCTGTTGCATCTGCGCAATGCAGCAACATTTGTTGCACGAGAATGCTTCCTTGAGTCAGCCGAACATACCGGACTGCGGCGGCGCTCGACTGTCCGGCAACAGGAGCGCGGCTCGTGCCGGCAATTTTTCTTGCAGATGCACCAGGATCT
>SPBV01000012.1 GCA_004525885.1 Nitrosomonadales bacterium | reverse complement strand
CTTATCTTCGTTTCCAACGTATTACGGATAACTTGTGACTGGCGCATAGGAATATTTAATGGCTAAAATTGAAAAAATTAATTAGTCAGCTTCGTGATCAATGCTTGTAGTGCCCATAAAAATTGCTTATTCTCATCAGGTGTTCCTACCGTCACGCGCAAGCAATTCCTCAACAAGGGGTGCGAACCATCGAGATTTTTAATTAATATATTGCGCTTTTTAAGTTCCAAAAAAACCTGGTTCGCTTCATTTACACGCAATAAAATAAAGTTTGCAGCCGTTGGGAAAACCTCAACCCCATCTAGTGCTTCCAAACATTCACTCATCACTACTCGTTCGGCCTTGATTGCATCTGTCTGTTGTCGCAGAATATCAGAATGTTGTAATACTTTCCGTACTACTACCTGAGTCATTACACCTACATTATACGGCAAACGAAGTTTTTCCAACTGTGTTAACCACTCTGGTCTGCCTACAAGCAACCCTAACCTTAAGCCTGCAAGTCCCAGTTTAGAAAGCGTACGCATCAATAGCAAGTTAGGATGTTGTGTGAGTCTACTCATGAAACTTGTGTCGGCAAAAGCGTGGTAGGCCTCATCCACTACCACCACACCTGGAGCAGATTCAATAATACGCGAGATAGCTTCAGCGTCAAACAAATTACCTGTTGGGTTATTAGGATAGGCAATAAAAATCACTGCCGGTTGGTACTTATCGATAGCGGTAAGCATGGCATCTAGATCAATTGAAAAATTAGCTTTAAGCGGAATACCGATATACTCCATCTTGGTAAAAGTAGCGATCATACGAAACATCGCAAATGCCGGCTCAACACTCATCAACACTGCACCTGGTCTAGCCAAAGCTAGAGCGACAATCTGGATGATCTCATCCGAACCGTTACCCAACATAATATCCATCCCAGCTGGAATCTCCATCGCCCCACGTAATGAGGACTTGAGTAAATCAGCATTCGTGTCAGGATAACGATTGAGTGAAATAGTTGCAGCTAGTTGTGCGATTTCATCACGTAAGGTCTTAGGTAAAGAATAAGGGTTCTCCATCGCATCCAGTTTTACCATACCGAATGAAGATGGCACGTGATAAGGCAAGAGATCGAGAATTTCTGGACGGATGACTTGATCAAGTGAATTCGGCATAACTTCTATTTTAAACTCGTATGAAATTTATTTATTGCAGATTATGTAATTACCGTAATTTGTGATTAACCCAAAGAGCAGCTGTAAACAATAACATCGCCCCGGCCTGATGTGATGCTGCTAAATGCAGGGGAACAACCATTAACAAAGTAGCAACTCCCAAGCTGATCTGTATTACCAACATGAGTAGCAACAAATTACAAGCAAAGTGTGTCGACTTAGGTAGTGTAAGTTGTCTAGATTTAAACCAAAAAGTTGGAACCAGTATCGCCAACATCCAAGCAATCATACGATGATCAAATTGTACCGTTACCAAGTTTTCAAAGAAATTGCGATACCAAGGCTCTAGTATGAATATCTCCGGCGGTATGAAGTGCCCATTCATTAGAGGAAAAGTGTTGTAGGCCAGTCCAGCACGAATACCGGCAACAAAACCTCCAGACAAAACCATGAGAAAGATTAATCCGATAAGAACCTGAATGAAGCGGCGCAAGCTGCGAAGCCGTTTACCTACATCCAGGTTACCAGCTGGGGTCAGTAGTCCCAGTGCCACATGAAACATAGCAGCATAAATAATAAATGCCAGGCCCAAATGGGCGGTCAAACGATACTGGCTAACATGGGGATTATCCACCAATCCACTCTTTACCATATACCAGCCCATCAACCCTTGTAACCCACCCAGTAGAAAAATCCAGGCTAGCTTTAAACCCAAGGGTTGGTCAATTCTCTTACGTACGAGAAAAATAGGAAAGGAATAAAAAATACCAATCCAATAACGCGCCCTAGTAATCGATGAATATATTCCCACCAAAAAATACCTTTGAATTCATCTAGATTCATACCTTGGTTGATTTTTTTATACTGAGGCGACTCATGATATTTCTTAAAAGTTTCCTCCCAATCATTTTCACTAAGGGGTGGAACAGTGCCAACAATAGGTTTCCACTCGACTATGGAAAGACCAGAATCAGTAAGTCGCGTGACGCCACCAACTACTACCATGGCAAATACCAAAGTACAGCAAATTAGTAACCAAATAGCGACTGGTTTTTGCATTGAGGTTTGAAGGGTTATTTCATTCGTAGCAAACGTTGTCGGTCACGCGTCCATTCTTTCTCCTTCTCGGATTCGCGTTTATCATGCTGTTTCTTTCCTTTAGCTAACCCAATCTCAAGTTTAATTTTACCAGCCTTGTAATGCATATCTAATGGTACCAAGGTATAGCCAGCACGCTCTGCCTTACCAATAAGCCGTTTGATTTCCTCAGCATGCAATAACAACTTGCGGGTACGTATTGGATCTGGATTGATATGAGTTGAAGCAGTTGATAGAGGGCTGATATGGCAACCTATAAGATACAACTCACTTTTACGAACAATCACGTAAGCTTCTTTTAACTGAACCCGCCCAGCCCGAATCGACTTAACTTCCCAGCCTTCGAAAACCACACCAGCTTCATATTTATCCTCAATGAAATAATCGTAAAAAGCTTTTTTATTCTGAATAATACTCATGTGGAAAACGAAAACGAGTGAATTTCGCGTGGGTTTGGTGTATTTTAACAGCTTTTCTTTATTAACTCATTGAATCAAACAGCTCACCCTATGGCAGAAATCGAGAAATCAGTTCTGGTTCATCACTCAGCAAGCAGAATGTTTACACTGGTAGATACAGTCGAGGATTATCCAAAATTTCTACCTTGGTGCGGCGGGTCATCCGTTACTATGCAAGATAATAACGTCACACACGCGACTATTAAAATCAACTATCTCCACGTCAAGCATAGTTTTACAACTGAAAACACGCGTCAACCGCCTGAATTAATTGAAATGACATTGCTCGATGGTCCCTTTCAACACTTAGATGGGCATTGGCGTTTTATTCCTCTGGAAGAGAATGCTTGCAAGATAGAATTCCGATTACATTATACGTTCTCGCATAAATTGTTGGAGAGCCTGGTAGGGCCAGTATTTTTCATAATCGCCAATAACTTTGTAGAAGCATTTATTAAACGCGCAGATGAAGTTCACGGGCATTCATGAACGGGTTGATAGAAATCGAGGTTGCTTATGCGTTGCCTTGCAACCAAGTTCTACGGCATTTGAAAGTACCTTTTGGAACCACAGCAGCGCAAGCCGTACAATCTTCAGGAATTTGCAACATATTTCCAGAGATCCAACTATTTAACAAAAACTTAGGTATATTTGGCAGGCTAGTTAAACCCGAGACAGTCTTACAAGATCACGATCGTGTAGAAATTTACCGACCCCTAATTGTTGATCCAAAAGAGAAACGTAGAAAACGTGCAGAAGCAGTTGTAGCGAGTAACAAAAAGAATTAACAAAAATTATTTGCAATAAGATTCAATTTCTTTTTGTGCTTCGTCTATACCTTTCTGACGAGCAGCATCGTCTGCACGAATGATGCCTCCTTTACCGTCCGATACGGTTAACTTTGGGGTCTCTTGATATAGCTTTAATTTGCTTTTAGCTTGGATGCATTTATCCTTATTCTTTTTTGTTTCTTTCTGTTGTTTCGCTTCTTCTTGTTCTTCCGCAACACGGCGTTTCTTGAAGTCTAACTCCCTTTCAGCCAAACTCTTGCGTGCGTTAGTCTTTTCGCCAGCAGGTTGCGCAGGTGCTAATTTAATTTCTAGTTTTTTTTCGGTTTTTGCCGCTCCAGCTGGTGGTGGCTGATCTGTATATTGAGTATTTCCATTATTGTCCACCCATTTGTACAATTCTCCATTGGAAACCATACTGAAAGTAAACAATAAAACGGTAAAGATGACGCGTAACATGACGTTCTCCTGTTGTTAGTGCAAAGCACTAACCACTGATATTACGGATAAAGAATATCTATCAATCTAACTTAGAACCTAACTTAGCAGATACTCTTAGTATAAGTTGGGTAAAATATCTCCAGCTATTCTGAAAATAACGGTTTTCCTTACTCTGGTCAATGAAATAAAGAACACTAATACCGGCTATATTCAATAAGCAAATTTGCCCATAGCCCCATGGTTTAGCTATAATGCCTCTTTGTAAAGGATCATTATCATGCGACTGGCTCAGAGGGCACTAACATTTGATGATATTTTGCTACTACCTGCTCATTCTGTAGTCCTACCACGTAACGTTACTCTCTCAACCCAACTCACCCGTACGATCACTCTTAATATTCCGTTAGTTTCTGCTGCAATGGATACAGTTACAGAGGCCAGACTTGCTATTACCATTGCTCAAGAAGGTGGTATTGGCATTATTCATAAGAATATGCCCGCCGAACTGCAAGCAGTTCATGTTGCCAAGGTTAAACGGTTTGAAAGTGGCATAGTAAAAGACCCAATAACTATTCCTCCCCACATGACCGTAAGGGAAGTACTTAGTCTTACCCGTCAACATAATATTTCAGGTTTTCCCGTGATGGAAGGAACTACGTTGGTGGGTATTGTCACTAATCGAGATTTGCGTTTCGAAACTAATTTGGACAAGCCCATAAAAGATATCATGGTACCAAAAGATCGATTAGTAACAGTAAAGGAAGGCACCACCCGAGAGGAAGCAATGGCGTTATTGCACAAACATCGGTTAGAAAGAGTGCTAGTAGTCAATGCTAATTTTGAATTGCGTGGGTTAATCACTGTCAAGGACATTACCAAAACGTCCGAACATCCAGATGCCTGCAAGGATGACCTGGGACGCTTACGTGTGGGAGCGGCGATCGGTGTAGGTGAAGGTAGCAGAGAACGTGCGGAAGCATTAGCTGAAGCGGGTGTAGATGTAATCGTAATAGACACTGCTCATGGTCATGCTCAAAGTGTACTTGACCAGATACTGTGGATTAAGAAACGCCTTCCACATATCGAGATTATTGGGGGCAATATTGCTACCGCAGCTGCCGCTAAGGCATTAGTTGATCATGGTGCAGATGGTGTAAAAGTTGGAATCGGCCCTGGCTCTATTTGTACCACGCGAATCGTTGCTGGTGTTGGTGTACCACAAATTACTGCAATACAGAATGTGTCTTCTGCGTTAAATGGAACGGGCATACCAATGATTGCTGATGGGGGGATTCGCTACTCAGGCGATATTACCAAAGCAATTGCGGCGGGCGCTAACTCAGTAATGTTAGGTGGTTTATTTGCAGGCACTGAAGAGTCACCCGGGGAAATCGAATTATTCCAAGGACGATCCTACAAAACTTACCGTGGCATGGGATCACTCTCTGCTATGCAACAGGGTTCTAGTGACCGCTATTTTCAAGAGAAAGAGAAAAATGTCGATAAATTGGTTCCTGAAGGTGTAGAAGGCCGTGTTCCATTCAAAGGTAGTGTGATTTCAGTAATCCATCAGCTTATGGGTGGTATTCGTTCAGGAATGGGCTATCTAGGCTGTGAAACCATTGACGCAATGCATACGAAAGTTGAATTTGTAGAGATTACCTCAGCCGGTATTCGTGAATCTCACGTCCATGACGTGCAGATCACTAAGGAGGCTCCGAACTACCATGTGGAATAGGGCCTAGCCCCTAAATGCATCCAAAAATCCTAATCCTAGATTTTGGCTCCCAATATTCCCAATTAATTGCTCGTCGGGTGCGAGAAACTAATGTCTATTGTGAGATTCACCCCTATGACGCAACGACTCAGTTCATCCATGAATTCTCTCCCAGCGGTATCATTCTATCAGGTGGCCCCGCTTCTATTACTAGCAACGAAACACCACGAGCCCCACAAATTGTATTTGAGTTAGGTGTTCCGATATTAGGTATCTGCTATGGAATGCAAACTATGGCAGCACAGCTTGGTGGCAAAGTTGAAACATCAAGTATACGAGAGTTTGGCTACGCAAAAATTCGCGTAAGAGGACAAACAACTTTACTGGAGAACATTCAAGACCATATCAGTACAAATGGTCACGAATTTCTAGATGTGTGGATGAGCCATGGTGACAAAGTCACTATACTACCTACTGGTTTTAAGTTAATGGCCAGCAATGCCTCAGCCCCAATCGCTGCTATGGCTGACGAAACACGCAAGTTCTACGGCGTGCAGTTTCATCCAGAAGTTACACATACTCCTCAAGGAAAAACCATTATCGAACGTTTCGTCCATGATATTTGTAATATTGGACATGATTGGAATATGCCTGATTACGTGGCAGAAGCAATTGATAAAATCCGTTCTAATGTAGGAAAAGATGGGGTCATTCTAGGCCTATCGGGTGGAGTGGACTCATCAGTCGCAGCAGCTCTGATCCATCGTGCTATTGGCAATCAACTCACCTGTGTATTCGTAGACAATGGTTTGTTGCGATTAAATGAAGCCGAGCAAGTGATGAATACCTTCTCCAACAATCTTGGTGTAAAAGTTATACATGTAGACGCAAGTAAGTCGTTTCTAAAACACCTGAGAGGTGTCACTGACCCAGAGAAAAAACGCCGTATTATTGGGCGTGAATTTGTCGAAGTATTTCAGCACGAGTCGACAAAAATAGACAATTCTAAATGGTTAGCGCAAGGAACGATTTATCCTGACGTAATCGAATCTGCAAGCAACAAGAATAAGAAAGCTCATACTATTAAATCCCACCATAATGTAGGTGGGCTACCTGATACGTTACATTTAAAATTACTTGAACCATTACGTGAGCTGTTCAAAGATGAAGTGCGCGAACTTGGATTGGCACTAGGCTTAGCACATGACATGGTTTTCCGACATCCCTTTCCTGGGCCAGGTTTAGGGGTACGAATCCTTGGTGAAGTGAAATATGAGTATGCTGAGCTATTACGCCATGCTGATGCGATCTTTATCGAAGAACTACGTTCTGCGGGCTGGTATGAGAAAACATCACAAGCCTTCGCTGTATTTTTGCCCGTAAAATCGGTCGGTGTAATGGGAGACGGACGTACATACGAATACGTTATAGCGCTGAGAGCTGTTAAGACACAGGATTTTATGACTGCAGAATGGGCAGAACTCCCTTATACGTTGCTGGGAAAGACTTCAAGTCGCATTATCAACGAAGTACGTGGAATCAACCGTGTAGTTTATGATATCTCTGGTAAACCACCCGCAACAATTGAGTGGGAATGATTCCACATCCAGCACACACTGGCACTTGAAGGCATCAAATTACACATAAGCAGGAACACTATTGGGAAGAAGCGGTAGGGTATGAGGTGAAGGTCAGCAAGGGTTTCACCAAGCTGAAGCAGAGCGCCTATACCTATTCAGTGCAAGAACCACCCGCCGATTACCGGGTTGCTCCAGCGGACAAGAGCAACATGGCAAAATACCTGTTTGGTAATTTCCGGCGCTGTCTGTATCCCGTGCAGAGATTCGACTCCGATTCAGAGCGCAAGCTGGCAGTGATACTGGAGCGTGATTCTATGTGTTGGTTCAAGCCGGCAAGGGACAATTTCAGATCTACTACGAGACCGGTGCGGACCATCTGGAATACCAGCCGGACTTCGTGGCCGAGACTACCGACACGATCTATATGTTGGAACCAAAATGCGCGAGGAACTTGATGATCCGATCGTCATTGCCAAAAAGGAAGTGGCGATTAAATGGTGTGCCAATGCATCGGACCATGCGAGCACCTATGGCGGTAAACCATGGCGCTACCTGCTGATTCCGCATGATGAGATTGCAGAGAACATTATTCTTGGTTTATTGGTTGACCGGTTTGGTGGATAGCTATAGCGGTTGCTTGCGCTACAGGGAAATGGACTCGGTAATTGAGTAATAGCGGCGCAATTGGTAGTAATAGAGGTAAGCGCCGACAGAAAAGGTAACAGAAAATAGAAGTAAATTTATGAAAATCGCTAAACGCTATAAGGTCGAGGTCAGGAAAGACCACCTTTCAAAGGTTGCTGCTAGTTCAGCGAAGACGGTGCTTGCGGAACTGGCTTGGAACTCGCTTGATGCTGACGCTAGGATCGTCAATGTCAGTTTCACTGTTGGAACACTCGGTACCGAACGGGTCATCGTGTCAGATGATGGAACCGGGATCTCCTACAAGGATGCTGAGAACCTTTTTGTTTTGTTAGGAGGGTCTTGGAAGGCAACGAAGCAGAATACCAAAAGCGGAAGGTTCCTTCACGGTAAAGAAGGGGAAGGCCAATTTAAGGCATTTACGCTGGGTAGAGTTGTGGATTGGAAAATTACGTACAGCGAAGAAGGGAATCGTTGACTTGATGCTGTCCCGCCAAATCCCCCGAAATCATGAAGGCGAACTAGAACACCTTGTTGTGGAACCTAAAAGACCGTCTGTTGGAATTGGTAAAAAGGAGATCGATCAGATTGAAAGATACGCATTGGCCGTAGCTAAGGATGAAAGGTTCCGTGGGATAAATACCGAGTGGCACTTCTGGATAATCTCAACAGACTATGATGAATATGCGGATATAAAGCTAAACGCTGAAGGAAATAAGGAAGGTGTTCTGTTTCGTTTCACAAAAAATATTGACGTTACAGTATTGCTGAAAATTTGGTCGCAGTTGTTGCGGGAAAACAATCACCGAGTACGTTTTATCCGTAACAAGCTTAACTACAACATAAACAGTGAACAAGCGTTGCAGCACTTGAAAAAAACATATTCGGAATACATTGAAGGCATTCGAATTACCGAATAGCAGGCGCAGAGTTTTGGACAGACCTGAAATAGCTGGATAGACAACTGGTTTCTGAGGATGGGGAGGCAAGTTTAACACGGTAAAATCTACAACGTCTTTTTGTGCATGTTAGTACTACAGTACTACCTAGTTGCAATAGGTCATTTGGTTGAGCAGTTTTATTTAGTTAGGAAAACATGTGTGATTGAACAGCAGACAATTTCTTTGGTGGAAGTATTCGATGCACTGAATCGCGGGGCGACCGTGGTTACCGGAAACAAACGTTTGGCAAGTGCCACTCGCCAGGCCTTTGAATATGCGGCGATAGACAAAGGTCTCGAAGTTTGGCCAACCCCGAATGTATTGCCCTGGTCTGCCTGGTTGCAGAGGGTCTGGGAAGAGGCCGTGGTTTCGGGGGCCGCGCCGGCGCCTGAACTCATGCTCACATCCCAGCAGGAACAGTGTATATGGGAAGACATCATTACTGAGAGCGTGGCTGATCAACTATTACAGCAGGTGACTGGGACGGTGCGTCGGGTGCAGGAAGCGTGGCAGTTGATGCAATCGTGGCGCTTATCATTGAATGATGCGGCATTTCGTTACAACAGTGATAGTGCGGCATTTTGGAAATGGGCGTCGAGATTCGAGACCAGGTGTACGGAGAAAGGCTGGTTGCCCCTCGCTCGTCTTTCCGACGAATTTCAGCGTAGTGTTCAGGCAGGAGCATTGGTTACGCCTGCGGAGCTGATGTTGATCGGTTTCGATGAGCTGACACCACAACAGCAGTCATTGTTGCAAACGTTGGCTGAGACGGGTTGTGATATACACTGGATGCAACTCGCGGGTATGGAGAGTCAGGCAGTAAAAATCGGGTGTGTTGATGTACGTGCAGAAGCCGCAACAGTCGCCCGCTGGGTTCGGCAGCGGTTAGATGAGAATCCCGAGCTGGAGTTTGGCGTCGTTGTTCCGGAACTCGCATCGCAACGGGATATCTTGATTCATGCGCTTGATGAGGTCTTGGTTCCACATGCATTACATCCGGGGCGTCAATCTGTTGCGCGTCCCTATAACATTTCGCTCGGTCCGCCGCTGAGTGCATATCCTATTATCAGCACGGCACTGAAGCTGCTCGGCCTATTGGCACCGACGATTAGTCTGAAAAATGTGGGTAGTTTGCTTCGTTCACCCTTCATTGCAGGGTGGGAACATGAAGCCAGTGCTCGGGCATTACTGGATGGGCGATTGCGGGAAACAGGCGAACTTCATGTAGCGCTGAAGACGCTACGCTATCACGCATCACAAACCAACAAGCCATATTCATGCCCAGTGCTTGCAGAAAATCTTGATGCATGGGCTAAGGCGGCGCGGGATTGCCCGCGTACAAATAGCCCGGGACAGTGGTCAGAACGTTTTGCTGGATTGTTAAAGGTCGTTGGATGGGCGGGTGGGCGTCCATTGTCAAGCGAAGAGTACCAGGCCGCGGAAGCATGGCGAGATCTCCTGGGTACTTTTGCATCACTGGAGCCGGTAGCGGAGTCGATGGATGCATCCACTGCGGCGGCTCAACTGCGGCGTATAGCCGGGGAGCGAACGTTTCAGCCGCAAACCGGGGTGGTACCAGTGCAGGTGTTGGGAATACTTGAGGCCATTGGGCTCCATTTTGATTGCCTTTGGATTATGGGTCTTCATGATGGCACCTGGCCAGCACCCCCACGACCGAATCCATTCATCCCATTACCTTTGCAGCGGGACGCCGGACTGCCACATTCCAGTGAGGAGCGAGAGCTACAAGTGTCGCGCATTGTTATCAGTCGGCTGTTGACGAGTGCGGCCGAGGTAGTGGTGAGTTTCCCACAACGCAGTGGCGATGAGGAGCTGCGGTCTAGTCCTCTTATTACTGATGTCCCTATCGTGGATATGGAAGCCTTACGTTTGTGGACAGCTCCGACATGGAGGGATAGTGTTCACCGCAGTGCCAGGTTAACACCATTGGAGGAAGATCCTGCGCCACCCCTGGAGAATGAAGAAGTCAGTGGTGGCAGCGCTGTTTTCAAACTCCAGGCCGCGTGTCCTTTTCGTGCCTTCGCGGAACTGCGGTTGGGGGCACGTACACTAAGGCAGGCGGATATCGGGTTGGATGCCATGGCCCGAGGCTCATTGATGCACCGTGTTCTCGAGAAAGTGTGGCACGCATTGGATTCACATGAGCAGTTAATCGCCATGGCTGCTACAGAGGTGGGTGCCATGGTAGATACTATGGTGGGTGAATCGATCGATGAGATTGCTAGCAAGTATCCACAAACATTTACCAGGCGCTTCCGGGAGATGGAAGCCGAGCGCCTGCGTCGGCACGTGCTGGAATGGTTGGAGTTGGAGAAGCAACGCGTACCGTTCCGTGTTGTAGAGAGAGAGGGGAAACACGAAGCAACTGCCGGAGGGGTCCGTGTCCAGTTGAAAATCGACCGCATCGATGAACTGGCCGATGGCCGCCAGATTTTGATTGATTACAAGACCGGTGAGGTAAAGCCGGCCCAGTGGTTCGGGGAGCGACCCGACGAGCCACAACTTCCACTCTACAGCATGGCGGTTGGCGGTGATATTGCCGGCGTATTATTCGCGCAAGTGAAGTCGGGGGGTATGGCGTTCAATGGGGTCGCTGAAGACGAGGGGCTTGCGCCAGGCGTCAAGTCCTATGAAAGCTTGAAGCAGACACGCGAAGCGAACTCATGGCCGGATGTGTTACACGGTTGGCGGGCAACGATGGAAAGGTTGGGTGAGACTTTTCGCAATGGAGAAGCATTGGTAGATCCGAAACAGTATCCGGTCACCTGCACCTACTGTGAGCTCAAGCCATTGTGTCGTATCAACGAATTAACCGTATTGGATGGCGAGTCTTCCGAAACGGAGGACCCGTCATGAGTGAACAGAAAAGAATAGTCGATGAAGAAGCACGCTCACGCGCGCTCGATCCATCAACATCGTTCATTGTTCAGGCGCCGGCGGGTTCAGGGAAAACAGGGTTGCTGACCCAACGGTTTCTTGTGCTGCTGGCGGGGGTCGAGGCGCCAGAAGAGATTGTAGCGATTACGTTTACCCGTAAGGCGGCAGGTGAGATGCGCCAACGAATATTGGAGGCATTGGAACGTGCCAAGAGTAATCAGCCGCCGGAGAAGGATCATGAAAGGCACACCTGGGCACTCGCCCAGCGAGCACTGATACGCGACAAGGTTCAGGGATGGCAGTTGCTGGATAATCCGGCGCGCCTGCGTATCCAGACCATCGACTCCCTCTGCACGACATTGGCAAGGCAGATGCCTATCCTCTCCCGATTTGGTTCAGTGCCGGCCATTGCCGAAGATGCCGAACCCCTCTATCTCGAGGCGGCCAGAAACACCATTGCAGAGTTGGAATCTAGCGCCGAATGGTCGGATGCCATCGCGCACTTGGTACAGCATCTGGATAATCGGCTGGATAAATTGCAGGGTTTGATTTCGACCATGCTTGCTCGGCGTGATCAATGGTTGCGTCACGTTGCCGACAAAGAACACCCAGGACTGGAACGGGAAAACCTGGAAGCGGCTATGGCCCGCATGGTCACCGATGCGTTGGATGAACTGGCAAAACATGTGCCGAAGGCCTGCGAACCGGAACTGATCGAATTGGCCCGGTTCGCCGCGGATAATCTGGAAGGTACGGATTCCCCGATTGCCGTTTGTAGTGATCTCCAGAGCCTGCCAGGGCAACAAGTTGCGGATCGTGGTCAGTGGGAGTGGCTTGGGGCGTTGCTGTTGACGGAGGATGACGCCTGGCGGAAGAGGTTGACCAAGAATGAGGGATTCCCAGCACCTACCAGTGCAAATAATAAGGAAGAGAAGGCCCGCTTTACTGAGATGAAGCAGCGTATGACGACGCTGTTGGAGTCATTGCAAGGTGAGGATATATTTCGCGAACAGTTGGCTTTGTTACGGGAGTTGCCACCACATCAATACACGAATGGTGAGTGGGAGACCTTACAGGCCTTGGCTAAACTGTTGCGCATAGCGGCAGCTCACCTGGAACTCGTGTTCAGTGAACAAAGCCAGGTGGATTTTCCCGCTTTGGCCCAGGCAGCCATTCAGGCATTGGGTGAACCCGAAGCGCCAACGGATCTTGCGCTAGCGTTGGACTATCGTATTCGCCACTTATTGATGGACGAGTTTCAGGATACCTCGTTCAATCAGTACGAATTGCTCAAACGATTGACGGCCGGATGGCAGCCGGAGGATGGTCACACCTTGTTCGTGGTGGGAGATCCCATGCAGTCCATTTATCGTTTCCGCGAAGCGGAAGTGGGGTTGTTTCTCGCTGCAAGAGAACACGGGATTGGTCAGGTGCCACTTGAGTTTCTCCGCCTCGCGGTCAATTTCCGCTCACAACAGGGGATCGTCGACTGGATCAATCAACGCTTTCCGGACGTACTGCCGGCAGATGACAACGCTACCGGTGGTGCCGTGTCCTATGCACCGTCAACAGCCTTTCACCCGCAATTGGCAGCGGATGCCGTTACCATCTATCCATCGCTCGTCCATTCATCGTTAAAACGCGATGACATCGCTGAAGCACGCCAGGTCGCGTCGATTGTCCAGCAGGCAAAGGCAGAGCACCCGGACGGTACGACTGCAATTCTTGTTCGGGGCCGCAATCATCTGGTGCAGATCGTAGAGCAATTACAGAAGGCTAGGCTCCGTTTTCAGGCTGTTGAAATCGAGCGATTAGCACACCGGCCTGTTGTGCAGGATCTGCTGGCGCTGACTCGGGCATTGAGCCATATCGGTGATCGCATCGCGTGGTTGGCAGTGCTTCGTGCACCGTGTTGTGGGTTGACACTCGAAGATCTATACACCTTGGCAGGAGACGATTCTGGTCGATCAATTATCGATTTGCTTCACCAAGAACAGCGCATAGAACAACTGAGCGAAGATGGCCGAAGCCGCATAGCCCGAGTGCTGTCTGTACTGGATACCGCGCTCGCGGAACAGGCACGTTGTTCCCTGAGGAGCAACGTCGAAGGTGTGTGGACCGCTCTCGGTGGCCCGGCTTGTGTGACTGACGAGACTGATCTGGAAGATGGAGAAGTCTACTTTCAGTTACTTGAGAGACTCGGCAACGCAGGGGATGTACCGGACATCCATGAGCTTAACAAACAGGTTGAACAGCTATTTGCTTTACCCGATGTGGAAGCTAACGATTCCATTCAGCTCATGACTGTCCATAAGGCCAAAGGGCTGGAGTTCGATACGGTGATCATGCCCGGACTTGGCCGTATTCCGCGACATGATGACGAGAAGTTGTTGCATTGGTTAGAACGTGGTCGTGAGTCAGGCGGTAGTGACCTTCTTCTTGCGCCGATTAGCGCACAGGGTGAGGATAAGAACCCGATGGCGGCATACCTGCAGCGATTAGATAAAGTGAAGGGACGCTTTGAAGACGGTCGTTTGTTGTATGTTGCCGCGACCCGGGCAAAGCAACGACTGCACCTTTTGGGGCATGTTGGCCTTCAGGAAAAGGATGGTGGACTTGAGTTAAAAGAACCACCCAAAGATTCTCTTTTGGCACGCTTGTGGTCTGTTGTTGAAAATGATTTCCAGTCTCTTCTTGCTGAGCGCGGTGTCGAAATACCGTTACCGGAAAATGTGATTGAACCGGTAGTCCGCACCTCAGTGCGAACCCGGCTGGCGCTGGACTGGTCACTGCCAGCCCCTCCGGAATCCATTCAGGTGGCTGACACGACAGTGGAGAGCGTAGTAGGCGAGTTGATAGAGTTCAGTTGGGCAGGAGAGACTGCACGGCACGTCGGTACTGTCGTGCATCGACTGCTTCAATACATAGGGTCAATGGGTATTGACCATGTTGGGGCAGGCGACTTGCACCGTTTTGAGCAGGTTGGTCGTAAAATGCTGGCACGCTTGGGAGTGCCGGAGGGTCGTCTCAAAGTTGCGCTTGAAGAGACAGGTGCGGCTCTGCAGGCTGCATTAGAAGACGATCGTGGCCAGTGGATTTTGAGTGCACAGCACGAAAAAGCGAGCTGTGAGCTGGCGTTGAGTAGCAAACGAGACGGCGGCATAGACCACATGGTTATCGACCGGACATTCGTGGATGAGCATGGCACACGCTGGATCATCGATTACAAGACAGGTGCCCACACCGGTGGTGGTATTGATGAGTTTCTTGATCGAGAGCAGGAACGCTATCGTCAACAGTTGGATCGTTACGCAAGTATCATGAGCAAAATGGAAGACAGGCCAATCCGTCTGGGCCTGTATTTTCCACTGCTAGGGGGGTGGCGAGAGTGGTCATTTCCTACGAACTAAGCATGCATTAAAATTTATGACTACGACCCTTTACTGGCACGATTATGAAACCTACGGTGTCGATCCCAAACGTGATCGCCCCGCGCAGTTTGCTGGGCTACGTACCGACGAGGCGCTCAATGAAGTGGGCGATCTGCTGGTCATCTACTGTAAACCGGCGCGGGATGTATTGCCTCACCCTGAGGCCTGCCTACTTACCAGTATTACGCCGCAGCTGGCGGAAGCGCAGGGTGTGCCGGAGCCAGAGTTCATTGCGCGAATTCACACTGAACTGGCACAGCCAGGAACCTGCGGGGTTGGTTATAACACCTTGCGATTTGATGATGAGGTGACCCGCAATACCCTGTACCGCAATTTCTACGATCCCTACGCACGCGAATGGCAGCATGGCAATTCGCGTTGGGACCTTATCGACTTGGTGCGCATGACCCATGCCTTGCGGCCAGAGGGAATTGAATGGCCTCTGCACGACGAGGGTAGGCCCAGCTTTCGGCTCGAAGATCTGGCCGCGGCCAACGGTATTGGTCATGATTCCGCTCACGATGCGCTGTCCGACGTACGTGCCACCATTGGTTTGGCGCGCCTGATTCGTAACCGGCAGCCACGTCTTTATGACTGGCTCTTCCAGCTTCGCAACAAGCGGAAGGCAGCTGAACAATTGGACTTGGTTGGGCACGAACCCGTTTTGCATACCTCGCACATGTATCCGTCGGAAACGGGTTGCACTACGTTGGTTATGCCGATGATTGGTGAGCCAGGAAACAACAACAGCGTGCTGGTATACGATCTTCGCCAGGATCCGGGGCCTTTCATGGAGTTGGATGAGAAGGGCCTACGGGATTGCCTGTTTACCCGGGCCGAGGATTTACCGAAGGGTGTCGAGCGTCTGCCAGTCAAATCAGTGAAGATCAACAAGTGTCCCGCCCTTGCACCCCAGAAGACGCTCGATGCAGTAGCTACCGAGCGCATCGCAATCGACCTGGCTGCCTGTACCCGGCATTGGGAACTATTGAACGAGAATGAAGGCTTTATGCAGCGCGTTGCACAGGCCTACAGCAGTCGGGAATTTAATCCTGCCGGAGATGTCGATCTGGCGCTGTACGAAGGTTTTCTCAATGATGCGGATCGCCCATTATTGGCCAATGTTCGTGATGCTTCTCCGCAGGATCTGGCGCAAACACGTTTCGACTTTCACGATAAGCGGTTGCCAGAACTGTTGTTCCGCTACCGCGCACGAAATTGGTTAGAGACTTTGTCGGCCGAGGAAGTCCAACGGTGGGAAAGCTTTCGCCGTCATCGACTCCAGGATGCAGATGGGGGTGGCAGTATTACCCTGGCGGAATACCACGAGCGGATTGCTCTGTTACGGGTTGAGCGTGAAGGTGATACGGCTGCGCAGCGAGTACTGGATGCGATGGATGAATGGGGAGAGGGCTTGTTGCATAGCAAGAGATTTACCAACAGAGTGCTAGAAGGTATTTTATGATAACCCATGATCAATCCTTGACTCTTGGCTATTGTCGCGAATGAACAATGGCAACAAGGAATTTTACTTGTTTGGTCATATAGCGAATTAACGTACTATATATCAACAGCAATTTTGAACATGGTATTATTCTTGGTATTAACACTTATGACCACTGGGAAACCCTTGCCAATACTGGACTTTTGCCGCTTGTTTACTATCGTGTGGGAATGATTCCACGTCCAGCACACACTGGCACCTGAAAGCATCGAATCACACCTAATCCCGCGTAATTGTGGGCCGCTTCAGTGAGTTTGCAGCCCTGCTCGATTACCAACGCCACCGTATCTCGTTTGAAATCCTCGGTATAATTTTGAATTGTTCGCTTCTCTATCACCATCGTTCGCCTCGTTTTGGCAGTTTAAAGCCTTAACTCGATGTCCAGTTTTAGTAAACCACTCCATTCTTATACATTAATCAGTTGAACATAAGTCACTTTATCGTCGCCTTTTTTGTAAAAGTTTTTTTGACGTGCACATTCGCTGAATCCAGCCTTTTGGTAAAAAGATCTTGCCGGCTTATAGTTATCCATGGAAGAAGTTTCAGCATATAACTGAGTTCCAGCTTCCGAGTTAACTGCTATTTCAGTGAGATTGAGCAGCTGTTTAGCAATCCCCTTGTTTTGGAAATCAGTATCAACGACCAACCAATACAAATCATAACTCGCCTCAGTGAGTGGTATTCGACCAAAGCAGGAATAACCTAGCATCTTTCCACCTTCTTCAATAAAGTAAAAAGAATAG
>SPBV01000255.1 GCA_004525885.1 Nitrosomonadales bacterium | reverse complement strand
TGGGGCAGTTAGAGGCGCATTATTCTTTCTAGCCACGACAAGTTGGTTACTTACATTATTAGTTAACGTAAGCCCATTTTTGCGTTTTGATGGTTATTTTATACTGAGTGACGCAATAGATTTCCCAAATCTGCATCAAAGAGCTGGTGAATTTGCACGTATTTGGCTTAGGCGCTTTCTTCTTGGTTTTAATGATGCCTGGCCTGAAGATATCCAGAAAAATAATAGGGTGCTTTTGATTGTATTTGCATTTGTGACGTGGCTATACCGACTAATAGTCTTTCTTGGACTTGCAGTATTAGTTTATTATTTTTTCTTTAAGGTCTTAGGTATTATTCTCATGGCGGTGGAGCTGGTCTGGTTTATTTGGCGGCCTGTATGGTCCGAGATAAGTGTGTGGAGAGAAAGAAAATCAGAAATTAAAACCAGCCACGTAAGGGTGACCTATGTGCTTCTTGGGCTTATTCTATTGCTGCTGCTTGTCCCATGGCAAACACGGATTAAGGGGTCAGGTTGGGTGCATCCAGAGCGTTTTCAAGTGTTGTATGCGGCTTTACCTGGCCGGTTGGTTGAATTGCCAAAATATAGTAATGTAACTATTGGACAAACATTGTTTGTCTTAGAGTCTCCAGACTTGCGGTTGTCTGCAGAGCGGGCAAGGGGGCTTGCTCAAGCACGCGCAAATGAACTGATTGGTTTAATGGGATTGCCAGATGGTGAGGCGCGTAGAGAACAAGTGCGAGCACAGCAAAATGAGTATATTGCTGAAGAAAAACTATTTCAGGTAGAACAAGCACGATTAAAAATATCAGCGCCATTTTCCGGGATAGTTGTAGATTTGGATCATAATCTTGCGCCAGGTGTGTGGATTCAACCCAGTCAACCCTTAGCTGCTTTAGTGGATTATTCGGAATGGGTGGTCGATGCATATATTCAAGAGGGGGATATTCATCGAATAAAACTAGGTGATAAAGCGCAGGTATACGCACCTCTGACGCTTGGTGTGCTTCAAGGTCAAGTTATTGAGGTTGATTTTATTCGTACAACTGTGCTTCCACATTACAGCTTAAACGCAAAGACAGGAGGAGATATTCTTACTTTAGAGAATGAGAATAATATTCCCAGAGATTCAATATATCGTGTACGAGTTAAGTTAGACATGCCTCCAGCTGATTCTAACGAAATGAGAACTGGTAATGTAGTGATTAGCGGTGAAGCAGAAGCATGGTTACCAATTATTCTCAAACGAATTGGCGCTATAGCAGTTAGAGAAAGTGGATTTTAGTTCTCAATATAATAGGTTTGTGACGCCTTTCTTTACTTTTAATGGGCGTTTGCACTGTGAGGTGAAACTGATGATTCTGGTCAGTCTATATGTTTGTTGGCACACCATACAACTTTGAGTACGAAGTTATCCTGAAAAGGAAGGATGTCTATCCTTGCTTGATAATTTCTTGTACAGTTCCAAACTGAAACTGGAAATATAATGAAATCATTGGTGACGGGTGCAAACGGATTTGTTGGATCAGCGGTAACTCGATGCTTACTTTCTGCCGGACATGAGGTACGGTGTTTAATTAGACCGGAGAGTGACCAGAGTAATCTTAATGGGTTACCTGTTGAAATTTCAGAAGGTGATTTACGTGATAACAATTCATTAAAGCGTGCAATCACCAATTGTGAAAACGTGTTTCACGTTGCAGCAGATTACCGTCTTTGGGTGCCGAATCCGGAAGCCATGTATGATATTAATGTCAAAGGGACACAGAGACTGATACTTGCTGCAGCTGAGGCTGACGTTAGACGTATAATATATACTAGCAGTGTAGCTACTATAGGAATAAATTATGATGGTAGCCCAGCAAATGAAGAGACTCCTTCCAGCCTTGTAGAAATGACTGGGCACTATAAGCGTTCAAAATTCATCGCTGAGCAGGTAGTCCGGCACCTCACCAAGAAACATGAGCTACCTTTAGTCATCGTTAATCCTTCTACTCCAATAGGGCCGCGTGATATTAGACCAACACCTACAGGGAAAATAGTGGTTGATACCCTTCGTGGTCAGATGCCGGCTTACATGAGTACTGGCCTGAACATTGCGCATGTTGATGATATTGCACAGGGCCACCTGCTGGCATATACACATGGGATAGCAGGAGAGCGATATATCCTAGGAGGCGAAGATATGAACTTATTACAAATTTTGCATGTTATAGACGAGATTATTGGAAGAAAAACAAAACGAATAAATATTCCAGCGACGGTAATCTTCCCTATAGCATGGATAATGGAGAAAATTGCACTTATTACAAATGTTGAGCCCCGTGCAACAATAGACAGTATTCGTATGGCGAGGAAAAAGATGTTTTTCTCTAGTGAAAAAGCCATACGTGAGCTAGGTTATCAATATCGTCCCCCAATAGAGGCGATTAAAGATGCGGTAACTTGGTTTGAGAATAATGGTTTTTGCGACCAATATATAAGTCCACCCACCCGTATCCTGTGAGAGAGTTTGTACTATGCTACCGTGCAAATTTTTTTAACACTACCATTAATTCATCAATTACTACATTACCTTTGCCAGATTTGATTGCGCTTTACATGCATCCATGAGTATGATTTTCTAGTAGTCTTATGGAAAAGGCATCAAGGGCAGACTGCGGCGCAGATACTTGATTTAGAACATCAACACAATAATAATTCTCCGCTATCATCTTAATGAGGCCGCACGTACCAGCTCCTCAATATGGTTGAGTCGATTTATCAGTGCATCTTTATCCGGCTGCACCACGGTATTAGGCGTATTGCGTGGTTCCTTTTTAGATATTGATTTCAAAACCTGCTCCTGATATTACTTCGTTGAACTGATTTACATTGGTTTTTTTGGCATCATACTGGATCGCAACCTGATTGTCTTCCAGCGATACATCTGCACTATTGACTCCGGGAATTTCCTCTAGA
>SPBV01000030.1 GCA_004525885.1 Nitrosomonadales bacterium | reverse complement strand
CTTACCGACTAATTCACTTGTAGTTTATACCGATGGACGTACCCATGATGCTAAGATGAAGCTCAAGGCTAGCCCTGAATTCTATCTTCGTAACATCGGAGCTGATTATTTGGAAGGGTTGCCGCCAGAAATCAAGACTGTGCCTATGGTGACACTAGTAAATGCTGGGTCTGCTTCAGCTTCAGAAATTGTTGCGGGCGCACTGCAGGATCATAAACGATCTATAGTAATGGGCACCCAAACCTTTGGCAAAGGATCGGTGCAAACTATACTTCCGTTAGGCAATAACACTGCTATCAAGCTCACCACCGCGCGCTACTATACGCCCAATGGGCAATCTATCCAAGCTAAGGGGATCACACCAGACATTCTCGACGAATCTGCAAAGGATGAATCTGGACGTTTACGTGAAGCAGACTTAGATGGACATCTATTAAATGGGTTAGACGAAGAGAGCAAATCAATTGAAGATGCGAAAATAATGTTAAATGAAGAAACTGTAATGCCCGAATCAGATAGTAGTGACAATAAGCAAAATGAAGCACCAATAGTTCTTGGCTCTAGCAATGACTTATTGCTGATACAAGCTATGAATTATTTTAAAGGCATTACTACACCAAAAAATAATCTACGAGAATTAGCGACCAAGGACACAAAAAAATAAAAGAATGCCGTTATAAATTATGAACGACGATCAGTTACTACGCTACAGTCGCCATATTCTGTTACAGCAAATTGGTATACAGGGGCAAGAAAGACTAACCAAATCTCGAGCACTCATTATTGGCTTGGGTGGCTTGGGTTCGCCAGTTGCAATGTATCTTGCTGCTAGCGGTATTGGCAAACTAATTATTTGTGATGATGACAATGTCGACTTAACTAATCTGCAGAGACAACTTATTCACAATAATGAGACTATCGGTATGTCAAAGATTCGCTCTGCGACGGAAGCAATTACCAAAATTAATCCTGAAGTAAATATAGTTGCAGTTCAGGAGCATGTAGATGAGGAAAGGTTGCTACAATTGGTAACAGGGGCTGATGTGGTAATAGATGCAAGTGATAACTTTTCTACCCGCCATGCAATAAACCAAGCCTGCGTAACGCACAAAAAACCTCTTGTATCCGGTGCAGTTATCCGTTTCGATGGACAAGTATCTGTATTTGATTTAAGTAACGAAGCCAATCCCTGTTATCACTGTCTATTTCCAAAAGGTGGCAACAATGAAGATATGCGTTGTGCAGTAATGGGTGTATTTTCCCCCTTAGTCGGAATTATTGGTTGCATACAAGCTTCAGAAGCAATCAAGATTCTGCTCAGCATAGGAAGAACGCTAAATGGACGACTGCTGTTGCTCGATGGCCTAACTATGGAATGGCGCTCAATCAAATTAAATAAAGATCCGGCATGCACTGTATGCGGTGTTAGTAACACTTCCAACAACCTAGTTTCTTTGGTGTATTAAACTCATAAATATTTTTGCCTTGATAGCAAAGCTATCAATAAAACATGGTTTTAAGAATGCCAATCACATTAAAAATGTTATCTTGTTTTATCCTGATATTTAAATCCGAACCAAGTTAAATACATCACTATAGTCCGGCAATCCAGATGCCGTTCAAACTACTCCTCAGTAATCAGAGTTCCCACACCCTGATCTGTTAATACTTCCAACAATAATGCATGCTCCACCCGGCCATCAATGATGTGACAAGACTTTACACCGTTTTTTACAGCATCCAATGCCGCCCCAATTTTGGGCTGCATGCCACCAGAGATTGTTCCATTAAGAAATAATTTATCTACTTTCTTTGCGGTTAATCCAGTTAATAAATTACCATTTTTATCCTGAACACCGGGTATGTTAGTAAGTAGTATCAATTTTTCTGCATTCAGAATTTCTGCTAACTTCCCAGCCACGAGATCTGCATTAATATTATAGGATTCACCGTCTCTACCTACGCCAATGGGAGCAATTACCGGAATAAAATTACGAGTATCCAGCACTGCGATCAATTCAGGATCAATACTCTCAATCTCTCCTACCTGACCAATATCAATCCATTCACCTATTTTTTCTCTGTCCTGAATCTTCATCTTTTTTGCGCGAATAAAAGAACCGTCCTTTCCTGTCAAACCCACTGCACGCCCCCCATGGTGGTTAATAAGATTAACGATGCCCTTATTAACTAATCCTCCTAGTACCATCTCTACTATATCCATAGTCTCTGTATCAGTTACACGCATGCCCTCAATAAACTCGCCCTTTTTCCCAATACGTTTTAACATGTCGTCTATTTGAGGCCCACCACCATGAACAATCACAGGATTCATTCCTACTAGCTTTAATAAAACTACATCTCGAGCAAAACCTTGCTTCAAATTTTCCTCAGTCATAGCATTACCACCATATTTAATAACGATTGTTTTCCCATGAAAACGTTGAATATATGGTAGTGCTTCAGCCAGGATATTGGCTTTTTCATTTGAAGTTGACGAGGGTAGTAACATAGTTCTTCTCAATAAATTTCTGGCTATTCTACACCGTGAACTACCATCCTGGATATTTCACAGTTCTTCTAAATACAATGCCCTAACAATCCAATTGTTTATTGTAGGAATTAATTAAATAGCATATTTTTTAAGGTTCTTTACTATAATGTTATGAGTTTCTCATTGAACCATCGGCATAGGATGGGAAGCGCCACTCTGAGGGTCTCATTTTAGAGCATGTTCCTTAGGATAATAACCACGAAGCTGATGAATCTCAGCTACAGCAGACTGGAATTCGAAACGTGCCTGTAATAAATCCGCACGCACGCTACGCAACACGCGTTGCGCATCAAGCACATCAAGTAACCCACGCTCACCAAAACGATAGGCTGTCTGAGCAACGCGAAGTGCCGACTCCGCTTGATTAATTATGCCTGTCTCAAACATCTCTACTTTGCGTTCTGCGATTTGCATACGCTGCCAAGAGGATTCAAGGAGCTGGCTAATCTCGAATCTACGATACTCAAGAGTTTCTCTCACTTGCTCTGACTCTGATACGGCTGCTGCAATCGGTCCACGACGACGGTCAAACAGTGGTATTTGTAAATTTAAGCTGGCTATATTATAGTAAAACTCAGGATCTCGTTGCTGCCCCACCTTGAGTTGTAACGAAGGGATTATTGCAGCACGCTCTTGATCAACTTTCAAGTGTGCACTATTTAACTCAGCTTGTAGACGAGATACATCTGGATTGACAGACTGCACTTCATCACGCAGCACCTCTAGCGGCGGCAGTTGCTCTTGATCAAGCAAAGAAGCGCTTATTTCAAAATCTGTCTTCAAGGCTCCCGCAGTAAGTTTTATCAATGCTACCCTTGCCCGCTGTGCGTCTAGCAAAGCTGTCTCTTTGCGGCTTTCTGCAGTCAGCACCTCGGCTTCTGCTTTGATTAATTCAAAACGCGCTGTCTCACCTGTTTCTACACTTATTTTAACGCGCCGTCGTATCTCTTTCATTAGATCAAGAACACCAGATTCTACATTCGCTATTTCTTGACGTAACAATAGCTCATATGCGCGTACTCGCAATGCTGCTGCCAAGTCAGCGCGCACTCGATCCAGACCAGCCTGGCTCGCTTCCACATCTGCTTCCGCTGAGCCGATACGCGCAATCCGTAAAAACGGATTTTCAATTTGTTGACTGACAAATGCTCCATAACTATTGCCAGGTATTGGTCCAGGCGCCCTTGAGCGATTATATCCCCCTACAAATTCTAGTTCGGGGTTTGGGTAAGCTCCAGCACTAATCACACCCGCTTCAGCAGCATCCACCTTAGATTGTTCAGCACGGATTAATCCGTTTGCCTCCAACCCTAGTCGTTGAAGATTTGTAATAGTAAGAGGCATAGAAGGAACCACTCTAGGCTCAGATACAAGCTCATCGGCTACCACCGATGTAAGTGGTAAGACAACAGCCAGTCCCAGCAGGGCACGATAAAGAAATGCTGCTCTCAAGTTTCTACTCTTCATGTTTTAGGAACGATGATGGCAAACTGTGACTAAACATTAGGAACATAAACACAGAATAGATTACTGATATTAGTGCTAATGTTTTGAGATATCGAGAGTATTACCCTAAACGATACCGTCCATATTTCTTGATGAAAATCCTAATTGGGGAATACCTGTCCCCACAGGAATAAATAGATATTAGCACACCTCCAATAAGTGACGTATGCTCCACACTCTAAACCGTCAGCAGCAGCAATTCATTAAGTCTTTTGACAAACGCAGCTGGATCTTCCAATTGACCACCCTCAGCAAGTAATGCTTGATCAAACAAAATCTGGCTCCAATCAGCAAAACGTGACTCTTCATATTTCAGCCGTTGTACTATTGGATGATGAGGGTTAATTTCAAGTATAGGCTTAGTATGATTAACCTTCTGCCCCGCTGACTTTAGTAAGCGCTCCAAATTACCACCCATATCATGACTCTCTGCTACCAGGCAGGCTGGAGATTCGGTTAGACGCAGAGTAATGCGAACAGCCTTTACCTGTTCGTCAAGAATATTTTTAATTTTATCGGTGAGGTCTTTGTAATCATTTGCTTCTTTTTCCTGTTCCTTTTTTTCTTCCTCATTCTCAAGATTACCTAAATCAAGATCACCTTTTGCGATCGACTGTAGCGATTTTCCGTCAAACTCTGTCAAATTTGATGCAAGCCACTCATCCACACGGTCAAACAACAGGATAACTTCAATGCCTTTCTTTAAAAAAACCTCCAGATGCGGACTATTTCTAGCAGCTTTTAGGCTATCTGCGGTAATAAAATAAATTTTCTCCTGCCCATCTTTCATGCGACTAATATAATCGCTTAATGACACTATTTGCTCATCACTAGCAGCATGAGTAGAAACAAAACGCAACAGCTTCGCAATGCGCTCCCGATTTGTATAGTCTTCTCCTACACCCTCCTTAAGAACCTGTCCAAATTCCTTCCAAAATGTTTTATATTTCCCTCTATCGCTATCTTGTTCGCTTTGAGCTAGCTCATCGAGTAGTCCTAACACTTTTTTCACAGAACCGGATCGTATTGATTCGATGTCTTTAGATTCCTGCAATATCTCACGCGAAACATTTAGAGGAAGATTGTTTGAGTCGATCACGCCTCGCACAAAACGTAGATAATTTGGTAATAGCTGCTCAGCGTCGTCCATAATAAATACACGTTGCACATAAAGCTTTACTCCATGACGATGCTCTCTATCAAACATATCAAACGGTGCACGTGATGGTATATAAAGTAATTGGGTGTATTCTTGCCTTCCCTCTACTTTAGTATGAACATAGGCCAATGGTGGTTCAGAGTCATGTGCTACATGCTTGTAGAATTCTTCATATTGATCAGAGGTGATTTCATTTTTTGGACGCGCCCACAGTGCGCTTGCCTGATTGATAGTTTCATCTTCATCAGTAATTATGTTTTCGTTTTTTTCTTGAGACCACTCTTCTTTTTTTATTACAATAGGCAATGGGATATGATCAGAATACTTACGAATAATAGATCGTAGCCGCCAACCATTGAGAAAATCTTCCTCACCTTCACGCAGATGTAAAATAACATCTGTGCCACGATCTACTTTCTCAACCATCTCCAACGTATAATCCCCTTCGCCACCAGATTCCCAACATATGCCATGTTCTGGAGTCAAGCCAGCACGACGCGTAACGAGTGTCACTTTGTCTGCAACAATGAAAGCCGAATAAAAACCAACCCCAAACTGACCGATTAAGTGCGCATCCTTAGTTTGGTCACCTGTAAGTGTACTAAAGAATTCTTGAGTACCAGACTTAGCAATGGTACCAATATGATCAATTACCTCTTGTCGTGACATACCGATACCATTGTCGGAAATAGTTATGGTATGTGCACTAGAATCATAACTTACGCGAATTTTTAAATCTGAATCAGACTCGTATAACGCAGTATCGGTTAACCCCTCAAAACGCAATTTATCAGCAGCGTCAGATGAATTAGAAATTAACTCTCGCAAAAATATTTCCTTGTTGCTGTACAAGGAATGAATCATTAGTTTTAGAAGCTGTTTAACTTCTGTCTGAAAACTAAGATGTTCTTTAGCCGCTGTGGCTTCCATGACTTATTCTCCTTGAAAAAATGCAGTAAGATTATGGGGGTAAATTAGAAGATTTCAAGTTGTTATACTATAAAACTTGCAGCGTAAACCAGGCGAATATATTGCCAATCCATGTAAGGAACAATCAGATTTCGAAGAAAATACTGAGCGAATTTATTGGTTTATCGTGTCGGCCAGAAATACTTAAGCTCTATATCTTTACTATTTGATGATAAGACTATCTCTTGTATTTATATTGGCTGATTGATAGCGTAAACACACAGCGCCATAAGCGTCTGGGGGAAAATACCCAGAACAAGCACCGCCATGCCGTTTGCACTTATAAGCAATTCAACATCACCGTGTGGTGAAATGGGAACATCAGATTCTGGTTCATCAAAATACATTAGCTTAACGATGCGCAAGTAGTAAAACGCACCAACTAGGGAAAATAATACCGCTACTACAGCCAACCATACATAGCCCACTCCCATAACCGCCTGTAATACTGATAACTTAGCATAAAATCCAACCGTGGGTGGAACCCCAGCCAGCGAAAACATAAACAGCAAGGTAATGAACGCATACCAAGGACTTCGTCGGTTAAGACCTTTGAAATCGTCAAGCTTCTCCACCTCAAATTCTTCGCGCGATAATAGCATGATCATACCAAATGTACCCAGTGTCATTATCACGTAAACTACAATATAAAACATTGAAGAGCTATAACCATTACTATCTGCACTGATGATGCCAAGCAACATAAAACCCATATGCGAGATAGTGGAATATGCCAGCATACGTTTAATATTTGTTTGAGCAATAGCAGCGAGATTACCAACTACCATTGACAGTACCGCTAGAATAATGAGCATCCCTTGCCAGTCGGCTACCATTCCTCCCATTCCTTCAACCAATAGACGCATTATAAAACCGAATGCTGCTAGTTTAGGCGCTGAACCAATAAACAATACTACCGCCGTAGGGGCGCCCTGATAGACATCTGGAACCCACATATGAAACGGCACTACGCTCAGCTTAAAACTAATTCCGGCAATAATAAATACTAGTCCCACCACAAGTACCTTTGGATTAGCAACACCACTTTGAATCACCTCTGTAATACGAGCAACATCTAGGGCACCAGTTGCACCATAAATTAGGGACATGCCATACAGCAGAAAACCAGAAGCTAGCGCTCCTAGTATGAAGAATTTCATTGCAGCCTCGGTTGCAGCTACGGAATCGCGTCGCAAAGCCACCATGGCGTAGAGTGACAGCGACAGAAGCTCCAATCCTAGGTAGAGGGTAAGAAGGTTACTGGCTGATATCATGACCATCATTCCAAGCGTAGCGAATAAAACTAAGCTGAAAAATTCACCACTGAACATGCCGCGCATAGCAACATATTTATGTGAATATACAAGAAATATCGATACCGTAATATATACAACCAGCTTTAGTACATCGGCTAAAGTATCGTCTACAAACATACCGGAGAAGGTATAGACAACATCAGGGGTAGAAGTAGTAAAAGTAATCAAAGCGCAGCCAAATAGCGCAATTTGAGCCAGCAGATATGAAATATAATGCAGCTTATCTCCTACCGCAAGCTCGGCTAGCAACGCTACACACACCATTATCAGAAGAAATATTTCCGGATAAGCGGGAGCTAAGTTAGGCAGCAGAAAATTCATCTATCTTCCTCAAATAGAAAAGAATCGTATCTTATTTGTCTATAATTTACTGCGCGATAAGTGCGCTAGCAAATCATCTACGGTAGCATGCATCACTTCCGTCAGTGGCAATGGATAAACTCCCATCCATAGTACTGCCGCTGCTAGAATCGTCAATATTAGAATCTCTCGTCCGGTAACATCCACTAACCCTTCCACTTTAGAACTTGCCACCGCGCCAAATACCACCCTTTTGTACATCCACAAAGTATAGGCTGCACCGAAAATTAACGTAGTAGCAGCAAAAAATGCATACCAGAAATTTACTTTGATCGCTGCCATGATTACCATGAATTCTCCGACGAAACCACTGGTACCCGGTAATCCTGCATTCGCCATTGCAAATAACATAAAAAATACAGAAAATATAGGCATTTTGTTGGCCACACCACCATAGTCAGAAATTTGGCGCGAATGTAATCGATCGTACATCACCCCCACACAAAGAAACATTGCGCCAGAAATAAAGCCGTGTGAAATCATTTGCACCATTGCGCCCTCAATTCCATAAGCATTAAACAAAAAGAATCCAAGAGTAACGAACCCCATATGCGAAACTGATGAATAAGCGATGAGTTTTTTCATATCTGCCTGTACCAGTGCCACTAGTCCAATGTATACAACAGCAATCAATGATAAGCCTATCATCATGCCTGAAAGATATTGACTAGCATCTGGCACTATTGGCAGGGAAAATCGCAAGAAACCGTAACCGCCTAGTTTTAACAATATGGCCGCTAATACTATTGAACCCCCTGTGGGCGCTTCTACATGCGCATCTGGCAACCAAGTATGCACCGGCCACATTGGCACCTTGACAGCAAATGCGAGCAAAAAAGCGATAAATATCAGAATTTGTGGGGCCAATGGTAGCGGCAATTTGTGATAATCAAGTATCGAGAAGCTACCGCCAGAAACATTGTAAAGATATATGAATGCAACCAGCATCAGCAAAGAACCCATAAGTGTGTAAAGAAAAAATTTAATCGCCGCATACACACGATTAGGACCACCCCAAACACCAATTATAAGAAACATTGGAATTAGTGACGCCTCCCAAAATACATAAAACAAGATTGCATCAAGTGATGAAAATACACCATTAACAATTCCAGACATGACAAGAAATGCTCCCATATATTGGGACACCCGGTTATTTATTACCTGCCACCCAGCAATTACCACCAATGGTGTAATGAAACAATTTAGCAAAATCAATGGCATGGAAATCCCATCTACACCCAGATGATAATGCACGTTAAAACGTTCAATCCAAGCATGGTATTCAATAAATTGCATGCCACTCATAATTGAATCAAATTGGGCATATAGTGGGATTGCCACTAGTAAACTTAGTACCGACCCCGCCAGCGCTAACCACTTTGCCAATCGTGCATTGCGGTCACCACCAGTTGCAAATACTAAAATACCAATAAAAATTGGCAGCCAGATAACTAAACTTAACAAGGGAAAACCTAACAACATGTTTATTCCGTTTTATTTTATTGGCGCTCAGCTGCGCATAGGGTGTAAAAACATAGCAATCCCACCCTGCTGCACTCTTATGTCCTATACAACCACAAACTTAGAAGGACAAATACGCCCACGATCATAGTAAAAGCGTAGTGATAGATATAACCTGACTGAAAGCGACGTATCAGCATGGCAATCCACACAACTATACGTGCAGCTCCATTAACAAAGAATCCGTCAATAATTTTTACGTCACCATACTTCCAGAAACCGCGACCCAAAGCACGCGCACCTCCAGCAAAAAACCAGGAGTAAAATTCATCAATATAGTACTTGCGGTCTAGCAGGGTATAAACAGGCCCAAATACCTGTTTTATTTTTCCCGGTAAATCAGTCTTCACCATATAAAAATACCAAGCAGTAAAAATTCCGCCCAATAAAAACCAGAATGGTATTGTAGTAATCGTATGAGACATCATCCCCCATACACCGTGAAACTGAGCAGACATTTTAGCGACCGCTTCATGTTGTAATCCTATTTGTATGGAATTACCAAAATAATCGCCAAACAGAATTGATTCAATTAGCCAGCCTGCACCAATAGCAGGTATTACCAGAACAATAAGTGGCAAAGTAACCACCCATGGTGACTCATGTAAATGTTCCTTAGTGTGCTCATCCATATGAGGACTACCATGAAAAGTCATGAATAACATACGGAACGTATAAAAGGCCGTAACGAACACTGTTATTAATACACATAAATACGCGAAGTTTGCACCTGGAATTTCCGCAAAATATACTGCCTCAATGATGGAATCCTTTGAGAAAAATCCAGAAAGACCAGGAGCTCCAGTATTCGCTAATGCAGCAATAAACATGGTCCAGTAGGTAATAGGCATATATTTTTTGAGACCGCCCATTTTCCGCATATCTTGCTCATGATGCATTGCAATAATTACCGAACCCGCTCCCAAAAACAGTACCGCCTTAAAGAAAGCGTGTGTCATGAGATGAAATATTGCCACTGAATAAGCCGATGCCCCTAATGCCACAGTCATATATCCCAATTGTGACAGGGTTGAATACGCCACCACACGTTTTATGTCATTTTGTACAATCGCCACCAATGCCATAAATAAAGTAGTAATGCCACCAATTACCAGCATAACTGTTAAAGCTGTATCAGATAGCTCAAACAATGGCGACATACGCGCCACCATGAAAATACCTGCAGTTACCATTGTTGCGGCATGGATCAAAGCTGAAATTGGTGTCGGCCCCTCCATAGAATCGGGTAGCCATACATGTAGTGGAAACTGTGCGGACTTGCCCATTGCACCGATAAATAAAAGAATACATATTACTGACATCAGCATCCACGGTAACCCAGGAATAATCTCAATGGTCTGAGTCGCAATCTGTGGTGCTTGAGCAAATACCGTTACATAGTCCAGTGTTCCAAAATACATTAAAACCATACCAATGCCGAGAAGAAAACCAAAATCCCCTACACGATTCACTAAAAAAGCTTTCAAATTCGCATAGACAGCCGTTGGTCTGGTATACCAGAACCCAATTAGCAGATAGGAAACCAAGCCCACTGCCTCCCATCCGAAAAAGAGCTGAAGGAAGTTATTAGCCATCACTAGCATCAGCATAGCAAAAGTAAAAAGAGAGATATAACTAAAAAACCGCTGATAACCAGGGTCTCCTTGCATGTAACCAATGGTGTATATGTGCACCATAAGGGATACAAAGCTCACCACCACCATCATTGTGGCTGAAAGTTGGTCAATTAAAAATCCAATCTCAAAGTTAGTAACACCAGCAGTCATCCAAGTGTAAACGCTGCCGTTATAAATATTTCCCTTCGAAACATCTGTAAAAATGGTGATGGATGCCGCTAAACACACAAGCATCATTATAATTGCGACGCGATGACTCCATACTGTACCAATCAGGCGCCCAAAAAATCCTGCGATAAGTGCCCCTACTAGTGGAGCCAGTGGAACTAACAAATATAGTTTTTGAATTTCAATCATAGAATTTAGTAGTCAATTATGGGTACTTTCTTCTAGTCCCCTTTCTCTGAAACTTATCCCTTAAGCCTGTCCAGATCATCTACATTGATGGTGTGTAAATTTCTAAACAATACTACCAATATCGCGAGGCCAATTGCAGCTTCAGCTGCCGCTACAGTAAGTATAAAAAATACGAAAATTTGACCGGATATATCTTGTAGAT
>SPBV01000097.1 GCA_004525885.1 Nitrosomonadales bacterium | reverse complement strand
ATAAATATATTTATGTAAGTGAGGATTATGGTGCGGTAGTTGCCTATGATAAAAATAATGGAACCGTCATATGGAAGAAAAAAATACCTAAAAGAGAAGTCAAAAGATTTGCCAATCTTAGCTGGATTGATCCAAGTGGAGGTCGTGGCAAGACAGTAAAGAAGGAAGGCGCCAAAGATGAGTCTAATTACTTGGATTTCTTGAAAGAATATGACTGGGATACGGACAACAATAAGGAAGACGATTGGGAGCAGAGCGATAGACCAGACTTACGAGGTGGAGGCAGTGGTTTTTTAGGGAAATACATAACAAAAATTACGGGTGGAGATGATAGCGAGAAAGTTTTTATTAATAAATTGTCCGCACCTTTTGTTTATGGCGGCCAGGTGGTGGTAGGAGACTCTCAGGGTTATGTGACAGTCCTCAAGAATAATAATGGCGCTATAGTATCTCAATCTGAGACTGATGGGGGTGCGATTCTCTCTCGTCCTGAGCATGTGCCCAATGGTTTGGTAGTGCAAACTATTAGTGGTGGACTTTACGCGTTCAGCATACAGTAGACACAATCCGGAAAAAATCATTCATTGTAGAAGACAGCTTTTTTTCTTTAGAAGAAGATAGGTTGGTATTCTCTGTAGTAATAATTTGGAACCATGAAACCTATACTCGTACTAATCGGACGGCCCAATGTTGGCAAATCAACTCTTTTTAATCGGTTAACCTGCAGCCGTGATGCGATTGTTGCAAATATCCCGGGATTGACACGTGATCGTCATTACGGTCAAGGTAAACTGGGCGATAAATCATATTTAGTAGTAGATACTGGTGGTTTCGAGCCTGTAGTAAAGGAAGGCATCCTGCATGAAATGGCGATACAGACACTGCAAGCGGTGGATGAGGCTGATGTAGTGTTATTCATTGTCGACGCAAGACAGGGGCTAGCATCACACGACAAAATTATTTCCGACCAACTCAGAAAAACAGGAAAAAAAATTATTCTGGTAGTAAACAAAACTGAAGGAATGGTGACGCCGGTCGTTATCGCTGAATTTCACGAACTAGGTCTGGGTGTACCATGTGCCATTTCTGCTGCTCATGGGGATAACATTAGTGAATTAGTAGATTTGGCGCTGGTAAATTTCCCAGAACAACAAGCAGATGTAGCAGAAGACAAGCATCCGAAGATTGCCATTGTGGGGCGACCCAACGTTGGAAAATCTACATTGGTAAATACATTGCTAGGGGAGCAACGTGTAATTACTTTTGATCAACCCGGGACTACTCGCGATAGTATCAATATTGATTTTGAACGTAACGGGCGTCATTATACCTTGATTGATACTGCTGGTTTACGTCGTCGTGGCAAGGTACTAGAGACGATAGAAAAATTCTCGGTAATTAAGACCTTGCAAGCAGTAGAGGGCGCCAATGTGATAGTGCTCGTTTTGGATGGGAGAAACGAAATTTCTGAACAGGACGCACATATAGCAGGATTTATACTAGAGACAGGGCGTGCGTTGGTATTAGTTGTGAATAAGTGGGATGGATTGGATGATTACCAACGCGAAACCATCAAACGTGAGATTTCCAGGAAACTTGCATTTCTTCTAAATTTTGCCAGATTACATTATATTTCGGCACTGCGAGGTAGTGGCATGGTTGGATTATTTCCGTCAATTGATGCCGCATATGCTGCTGCAATGGCAAAATTATCAACTCCAAAACTTACGCGTACACTTTTAACAGCGGTAGAAAAACAACCACCACCACGTGCTGGTATGTACCGTCCCAAATTACGATACGCTCATCAAGGTGGTTCCAACCCACCATTGATAGTAATTCATGGTAGTGCTCTTAATCATGTACCAAAAACATATCAGCGTTACCTAGAAAATACTTTTCGTACTACATTCAAACTCGAGGGCACTCCATTGCGGGTTGAGTTCAAAACGAGTCGTAATCCCTATGCTGACAAGAAACCTGCGCCACTTAGTGAGGCTGAAGAGAAAAATCTTCATCGCCGTCGTCGGCATGGTAGAAAGAAATACGGCTAATAACAGGCTGATCAGGATTTAGAGATTCTTCTGTACCATTTTTTATATCTATGGCAGTCTATTTCGACTTTTTCCATATATTATTATCAGTGGCCACTATTTCTATCCTGATTGGAAGAAAGAGCGATTTTTAATGTAGAGTTCTTGGCACACTCAGGGTAAATTCTGGAATGGACGCGTCGAAATGGAGACCATCTTCAGCAACCATTTGGTAACTGCCTTTCATTGATCCAACGGGGGAGGAGATAGCAGTACCACTGGTGTATTCAAAACGATCACCTGGCCTTAGTAACGGCTGTTCACCTACTACACCTAGTCCACGTACCTCCTGAACATCGTTCTCTCCATCCGCAATAATCCAGTGGCGACTGATAAGTTGAGCAGCGACCATGCCAGTATTAGCAATTATGATGGTGTAGGCAAATACATAGCGGTCCATGGTTTCGTCCGACTGCTCAGGAAGATAGGTGGTACGCACAATTACATTAATCTCATATTTTTTGACTTCATCCATGTCAGTATTGCACACTATTTTTCATGTCACGGCAAGAGTAGAGTTTATAAAATACATTTTTTGCTTGAAATTTGTGGGATGAATATTAGCATATAATATAAAGTTAATAGCTCTAGAGAACCTTTTGCGGTTAAAATGGCGTTCCTGATTTTAAGGAATATATCCATGGCTAATTACCTTATTGCTCCAAGTATTCTTTCTGCAAATTTCGCCAAATTGGGCGAAGAAATTACCAATGTTATTGATTCAGGAGCAGATTTCATCCATTTTGATGTGATGGATAATCATTATGTTCCTAATCTAACGATCGGACCCCTTGTGTGTGAGGCAATTCGACCACTCACAGATGCAATTATCGATGTGCATCTGATGGTGGACCCGGTAGATCGTATCATCCCGGATTTTGCAAAGGCAGGAGCGAACATTATTTCTTTTCATCCAGAGGCATCTAAGCATATCGACCGCACCATTGGACTCATTAAGGAACAGGGTTGCAAGGCAGGCCTAGTATTCAATCCTGCAACACCTTTACATTTTCTTGATCATGTACTGGACAAACTTGATCTTATCTTAATAATGTCAGTAAATCCTGGTTTTGGTGGTCAGAAGTTTATTCTTGAAGCGCTGAATAAGTTAAGAGTTGTGCGCAAGCGTATTGATGCTGGTAAAAAGAAGATATTGTTAGAAATTGACGGTGGGGTGAAAGTAGATAATATTGCTGAGATTGCTCGTGCTGGAGCCGATACGTTTGTTGCTGGTTCCGCAATTTTTAGTGCAGCCAGAGATGAAGACTCGCATCGGTATGATACGGTATTGGCCGCATTAAGAGCAGAGCTAGCCAAGGTCTAGTGGAAGTTGATTTCTAAAAGAACCCGGAATTCTTTTTCTTTCAGTTTTGTGAGAGAGAATAACGTAGTATGAATAAGAACCTCTACCTTTGCTCTAACTCTTCTCCAGCCCAAATTGAGTTTCCCTTGGTGGTCAAGGTCGTTATGATTGATTTAGACGGCACACTACTTGACACAGCAGGTGATCTTGCTGTCGCTGCTAATATAATGTTGCGTGAATTGGGTATGGCAGAGTTGCCACTTGCGACTATTCAATCTTATATTGGCAAAGGCATACAGAATCTAGTTAAGAAATCACTTGCTAAAAGTCTTGATAACGAGCCAGATGCTGAATTACTTTCTCAGGCGATGGTGATTTACGAGCAAGAATATGCGAAGAATCTGTGTATCAACACACGCCCTTATCCGAGAGTAGTAGATGGATTAATTGCAATGAAAGAAGCAGGTTTTCAATTGGGTTGCATTACTAACAAGTCCGAAGCCTTTACTTTGCCTCTGTTACACGCTACTAGACTATTAAATTATTTCGATATTATTCTCTCTGGAGATAGTCTACCAAAGAAGAAACCAGATCCAATGCCGCTGCAGCATGCTTGTAAGTTTTTTGGGATTCTATCCCATGAAATGTTATTGATTGGTGATTCGATAAATGATACTGAGGCAGCACGTGCAGCAGGTTGCTATATTTTTTGTGTGCCCTATGGTTACAACGAAGGACGGGATGTGCTTGAGTTAGATTGTGATGCCGTTATTTCATCCATTTATGATGCGGTGAATCTGATTAGGAGATTGACATAATTTGCAAAACGTATCTAAAGAATACGATAGTAATACATTGTTCTTTTTGAATACTTATATCCTAGCTTAGTTGGCTTGCTGTATCCATATTATAGCGGTAGTTTTTTCTTTTTTTTTGAAGTTTCATCATGACTGAATCCGAGTTTATCAACCTTGCTAAACAAGGCTACAACAGAATCCCGGTTGTGTTGGAAACTTTTGCCGATCTTGATACTCCGCTGTCAATTTATCTTAAGTTAGCCAATCGGCCTTACTCGTACTTGCTGGAATCGGTTCAGGGTGGTGAGCGTTTTGGGCGCTATTCTTTTATTGGGTTACCTGCTACGACTCACATTGAAGTGCGTGGCAATTTCATAAATATTATTAATGCCATGGGATCGGAGAGGGTAGAAGTAGAGGATCCTCTATCTTTTATTCAATCTTATCTATTGCGTTTTAGAGTCGCTTCATGCCCAGAATTGCCGCGTTTCTGCGGTGGGCTAGTAGGGTATTTTGCTTATGAAACTGTGCGTTATATCGAGCATAAGCTTGCTAATCATGCTAGTCCAGACACATTAAATTTACCTGACATACTATTGTTGCTGTCCGAAGAGTTGGTCGTTGTTGATAATCTTTCTGGCAAACTTTATCTAATAATTTATACTGATCCGGATGCTACGGACGCGTATATGGCAACAAAGAAACGCTTGAAAGAATTGCTTTCAAATTTGCGTAAGCCAGTAGAAATTCCAAAAGAAGTGCGAGTTAAACCAGTTAAAGCGGTTTCTGAATTCAGCGAGTCAGATTTTATCAATGCGGTAGAGCGTGCAAAGCGTTATATTTTTGACGGCGATATTATGCAAGTAGTGCTATCGCAGCGTACCAGTAAGATTTTTAGTGCATCACCATTGGCATTGTATCGCGCGTTACGCAATCTTAATCCTTCACCATATATGTTTTATTATCACTTTGACGGTTTTCACGTAGTTGGTGCTTCGCCAGAAATTCTAGTGCGTCTGGAGGGTGATACTGTGACAGTTCGCCCCATCGCAGGTACCAGACCACGTGGAAATACAATACAAGAAGACAAAATATTAGCCGCTGATTTACTGGCTGACCCTAAAGAGCGCGCAGAACACCTTATGTTGATGGATTTAGGGCGAAATGACATAGGCCGTGTTGCACAGATAGGTTCGGTTAAAGTCACTGAGAACATGCAAATTGAAAATTATTCTCACGTAATGCATATAGTTTCCAATGTTGACGGGAAACTTAAACCCGGTTTGAACGCGATCGACGTATTGCGCGCCACTTTTCCAGCGGGTACTGTTAGCGGTGCTCCAAAAGTGAGAGCTATGGAAATTATTGATGAGTTGGAGGGGTCTAAACGCGGAATTTATGCTGGTGCTGTAGGTTATCTAGGGTTTAATGGTGACATGGATCTAGCTATTGCTATTCGTACTGGCGTCATTAAGGATGGAAAGCTTCACGTGCAAGCAGGCGCTGGAATCGTTGCTGATTCCATACCGCAAAACGAATGGATTGAGACCCAAAATAAAGCTAAGGCACTTCTAATGGCAGCGGAAATAGCAGAAAGTGGTTTAGACAGCAAGGTAGAGTAAAGTTTGGAAGTGCCCTTCATGTTTGATCATGATCTTTCGTAAATCCAGTGTAGTAGACTATCCATTGCATGTTGAGCGCTTTCAGAATTGTAATGATTTACAAGAAAAACTACGGTCACGCGTCTACCTGATTTGTCGAGCATGTAACCTGCCATTGTTTTCACTCCGTTTAGTAATCCAGTTTTAATATGGGCTTGGCCAGTAACAGTAGTTCCATTAAGCCGTTTTTTCATGGTGCCATCTACTGCTAAAATTGGTAGGGATGAAATGAATTCCGGCATCACAGAACTTTGGAATGCTTTGAGTAAAAGTTTGCCTAAGTGGCGTGCACTGATACGCCCATTTCGCGATAGCCCCGAACCGTTTTCTATTATAAATTCAGGAAAATCAAGTTTTTTGGACATAAGCCATTGTCTGATTGCGTCATTTGATTTAGTGAGGGTGGCGGGTTCATTGCCGGTGACAGTACCCAGTGCAAGGTACAGTTGGCGTGCCGCAATATTGTTACTAAACTTATTAATATCGCGAATGATTTCTGCAAGCGGAGGAGATTGGTGGGTCTCAAGTTGTAGTCTCTCATCTGGTACAGTGCCAGCGCGCACCTTTCCATTAAATATTCCACCCTGTTCCCTCCATAGATGTTTGAAAAGTTCTAAAGTATACGTTGGACTATTATGTAGACTGAGCAGCAGGGATTTTTCACCACAATTTATAGAATAACTTCCATTGAATGTTACAGATGTACGATGATTGCTTTCAGTATCAATACGAATATTGGTACCAAGCGCATTTCGCCATTCGCCACATTTGCCCCAAGTGAGTTTAAGATTGTTATTAAGGTCAATAAATTCAGGTAGTGGGTTTATGATGATACGAATATTTTTACTTTCTAGTTGGGGGGTTATGCGTAATTCCGTTGTTCGGTAGTTCACTAAAAGAGCTTCAGGAGCAATATTGTAAGCCCGATAGGGCTTATTATCAAAAACTGCGGGATCTT
>SPBV01000021.1 GCA_004525885.1 Nitrosomonadales bacterium | reverse complement strand
TGATTTGTCGGTACACTCACAAAGGAAACTTAATGCAGTAGCTCGTCAGTTAAATGAACGACCCAGGGAAACGTTATATTTTGAAACACCGGCAGAACGTTTTAACGCATGTGTTGCATTGACCGGTTGAAGTGGCAATACAAAGCAGACATTCGAAAACGTATAACAAATACAGTATTAATCTTCAAGTAAAAGATAACTGTCTTTTTATGCCGAAGGCTGCTTACCAGGTAAGCTAAGATTGGCATATTGATACAGAAGTACATTGTGATACAGAAGTACATTGGAAAAAATTATCGGGGATACTCAGAACAGTCCTGTGGTAAATCTGCGTGGTAATGATACCCAGTTTATTGGTGCCCTTGGTATTACTTATAGCTGAGGAGGGTCAGTGAATTGCAGATAGATTTCTAACGCAATTGTCTTATACGTTTTGTAACTAGCTGAGGGAGTTGCCTTATGGGTATTATTACCATATTAAGCATATTAATGTCTTTATGCGCCTTGTTTGCTTATGTGAACTATCGCTTCATTAAGCTACCCACTACCATTGGTGTGATGGTTCTGGCTATGGCTACCTCTGTCGGTATGATGCTGATCCCAGGAGCATCCGAATTGGTAGGACCAGTATTAACCAAGCTGGACTTTTCGAATACTGTTATGCATGGCATGTTGAGTTTTCTTTTATTTGCTGGTGCGTTGCATGTGGATTGGGCATTGCTGAAAAAGCATAGACTGTTGATTCTTACGATGGCATTGCTTGGAACTTTGTGTTCAACATTTGCTGTTGGCTACGCTCTGTACTACCTACTTGCTACTTTTGATATCCAGATAGATATTATCTATGCGCTTTTGTTTGGAGCGCTTATTTCTCCGACAGATCCAATTGCCGTTCTGTCCATTTTGAAAAAAGCCAGAATTCCAAAGTCATTAGAAATTAATGTGGTTGGGGAATCATTATTTAATGATGGTATGGCGGTAGTCATTTTCACAGTACTATTAGGAGTACTAGCACAAGGCCATGTCGAGGCCTCACATGTGATCATTTTATTTGTTGAAGAAGTTATTGGAGGTATAGCGCTAGGACTTGCACTGGGCTTTATTGTGTATTTTCTAATGTATCATGTAGATAATTACAAAGTTGAAGTATTGCTTACTTTAGCCTTAGTGATGGGTGGATATGAGCTTGCGCGCTATATGCACCTTTCCGGACCAATTGCTATGGTTGTTTCCGGACTTATAATTGGCAATTTGGCTCATTCAAAAGCTATGTCCCAACAAACGCGTGATTATTTGAGTGGGTTCTGGGAGTTGATAGACGAATTTCTGAATGTATTACTATTTATATTGATAGGTTTTGAGTTATTGCTAGTAAGTTCAGATATTACATCACTTTACGTTGGAATTATTATGATTCCGGTTTTGTTATTGATTCGCTTCATACTTGTCTTGCTTCCAGTCACAATGTTCAAAACGTTTAAAGAATTTTCACGGGGCACAGTTTCCATTTTAACCTGGGGCGGGCTACGCGGCGGCTTATTCGTTGCACTGGTTCTCTCTTTACCAAGTAGCGATGTTCGCGATATGTTACTGCTTATCACTTATTGTATAGTGGTATTCTCAATTATAATACAAGGTCTTACGATAGGAAGATTGGCAAATAGCTATGCTAGAGACTAATCTTTTTTAAAAAAATGGATATTCACATTTAGTTTTCAATACTATCCAGTAACAGCCAATCATTCGGGGGTATTTTGGGGTGCGTCAGGGAAATCTGGGTAGCTATTTATTGTATAAGATTATGATAAATGAGGTGTTAACAGGCGTTGGTTCGATTCCCTCCGCCGAAAAACCTTAGTGCCCGCCTTATTTTGAAAGAAGACACTAAGGAATTAAAGATACTGATGATTGAGGTGAAAGAAAAACACTGCACTTGTATTATTTGTTTGAGTTATTAGACTGCCTATTTTTTTATGCCTAATGCTTTGGCAACACCAGCACCATACTCTGGATCAGCTTTGTTACAGTTCCCAATATGACGTAACTGTATCTCACGGGGTGCGCCGCCAAGAGAACGTGCAGTGTTTTCAAATAGTACTTGTTGTTTTTCTGGAGTCATCAGCTGAAAGAGTGCCCGTGGTTGCGAATAGTAGTCGTCATCCTCCCGGTGATTCCAGTGACCAGCCGCACCTTCTGTAGACAGTGGTGGTTCTGAGAAATCAGGTTGTTCTTGCCACTGGCCGTAATTGTTCGGTTCGTAGCCAATGGTGCCACCCTGGTTGTCATCAACCCTCATAGCGCCATCACGGTGATAATTGTGGAATGGGCAGCGTGGTGCATTCACAGGTATCTGACTATGGTTTACTCCAAGACGATAGCGTTGCGCATCACCGTAAGAAAATAGCCGTCCCTGCAGCATTTTATCTGGTGAAAAGCTAATACCAGGTACTACATTGGCTGGATTAAAGGCTGCTTGTTCTACTTCAGCATAGTAGTTCTCCGGGTTTCGGTTTAATTCAAGAACGCCTACCTCGGTTAATGGATAATCTTTCTTAGGCCAGATTTTAGTCAGGTCAAACGGATGATACGGAACCTTAGAAGCGTCCTTTTCAGGCATGACTTGAACGTACATAGTCCAGCGCGGATAGTCTTTGTTCTCAATTGCTGCGTATAGATCACGTTGACTACTCTCGCGGTCATTCGCTATGAGTTGAGAAGATTCCTCATCAGTCAGGTTCTTGATACCCTGTTGAGTTTTAAAATGAAACTTAACCCAGGTGCGCTCATTTTTAGTATTAATAAAGCTAAAGGCATGGCTGCCAAATCCATGCATGTGACGATAAGAGGCAGGAATGCCCCGGTCACTCATTACAATGGTTACTTGGTGCAAGGCTTCGGGAAGCAGTGTCCAGAAATCCCAATTGTTTTTAGCGCTTCGCAAATTAGTGCGGGGGTCTCGCTTAACCGCATGGTTAAGATCCGGAAATTTAAGTGGATCCCGCAGAAAAAAGACTGGCGTATTATTGCCAACGAGATCCCAATTTCCCTCTTCAGTGTAGAATTTAATGGCAAAGCCACGAATGTCACGTTCAGCATCTGCAGCTCCTCTCTCACCTGCTACCGTAGAGAAACGAACAAAGAGGTCTGTTTTCTTGCCAACTTGTGAAAATATTTTGGCGCGAGTGTATTTAGAGATGTCGTGCGTAACCGTAAAGCTACCATAGGCGCCTGATCCTTTGGCGTGCATGCGTCTCTCTGGAATTACTTCACGATCAAAGTGTGCGAGCTTCTCCAAGAACCAAACATCCTGAAGTAGCACTGGACCACGAGATCCAGCTGTCATTGTATTTTGGTTGTCAGGTATAGGTGCACCTGCGGCAGTAGTAAGTTTTTTGATAGATTTCATTTTTTCCTCCTTAGAAACAAATACCATTTATATGGTAAGTTTGAAATAAGCAAATTGCTTATTATGTTCTCTCTCTTCTCAATTAATGATTAGTACGTTGCTAAGAATGCACCCAATTAACTGATATATCCAATTGATTGTTATTAATGAGGTGATATACTGAGACTATCAAATTTTATTTATAGGTAGTATTAATTTCAGGGAGACCAGACTCGATGACCTTAAACGAGTTTCGCTATGTGGTAGCTGTTGCCCAGGAGCGTAATTTCCGGCGTGCAGCGGAGCGTTGTTTTGTCAGTCAGCCCGCTCTTAGTGTTGCAATCCAGAAACTTGAGGAAGAGCTAGGCATACAAATATTTGAACGATCTAAAACTGAAATTACTCTGACGGTTGTTGGTAATCTAATTATCGAACAAGCGCAGCGTGTTTTGGAAGAGGCAGCTAAGGTCAAGTTGCTAGCAAAAGAAGGCAATAATCCTCTTATCGGTCCGATCAAATTAGGCGTCATCTTTACGGTAGGGCCTTACTTGCTGCCAAGAATTATCCCAATACTGATAAAACTTGCCCCCGGGATGCCCTTAGATATAGAAGAAGGGTTGACTGCTAATATTGAACAACATTTACGCAATGGAAATCTAGATGTGGCCATCATGGCATTGCCATTTGACGTTCCGGGCATCATAACTGAGCAACTGTACGACGAGGTCTTCAAGGTCGTAGTCCCAAGCGTGCATCCATGGGCACGAATGAAATCGCTGCGTAGCAGTATGCTTGCCAAAGAGAAGGTGCTGTTACTTGATTCCGGTCATTGCTTTAGCAACCAAGTCACAGAGTTCTGTCCTGAACTAAGTCGACACTCACAAGATACGGTTCAAGGAAATTCACTTGAAACTATTAGAAATATGGTTGCCTCTGGGCTGGGTGTTACCGTTATGCCAGCGTGTGCTACAAACCCTTACCCTGGTAACAAGCTTCTGCATGTTGTGTCGTTTACGTCACCCGAGCCGTCGCGGAGAATTGCCATAGTTTGGCGAAAAAGCTTTAGTCGTCAACACGCAATTGATGTCATAAAGAAAGCTATCCATAAAGTAAAAGTACCATGGATGAAGCAAATTTAGTGTTGAGATGATATTGGCTGATAAGGTTCGCAATTTTTATGAAGTTTGTTTTACGCTTTCCATAGAATGGATGAGAACTGGCAAGATAGCGGTTCACCAATAAAGTCAAACTTGGATTCTTTTAATGGGTCGAAAGTAGTTATCAGTAACTGATTAATTTCTTAAAGGTAGTCATTTGTGACAGGCTATTTTGTTCAAAACAAATTGCTATATTTATCTTTCAATAACATCCCATAACAGCCAGTCATACGGGGGGGTATATTTGGGGGCACGTCAAGAAAATCTGGTCAGTTATTTCTTGTACAAGATTATGGTAAGTAAGGTATTAACAGGCGTGGGTTCGATTCCCGCTACCCACAATTAAGTATTTTATAAAGGCCATTAAGATCTTATGAGTAAAAGCATAAAGTCTTTTTCTTATCTATAGGAGTTTATTAACCTTACCTCTGGTAATCATTACGCAGCCACAGGGTGCAGGCAAATATTATTTTTCTCATGAATCTAACCCCCAGTTTACTGCTGGGTGCGCAGCGGCGAACGCTGGATCAGCGCAATCGTCAGCAGCGGTGCTAGCAAGGCAATCAACGTGACCGTGATCAACAGCCAGCCCAGTTCGCTGTAATCCGCCACAGTATTGATGACATCGGTGGTACGGTCACGGACTTCCCGGGTGACTAGATAAAGCTCATTTAAATATTTGGTCCCGAGGCTCTCGGCCGATAACGCCAGGTTGGTGAAGGATGCCATCACCGCAAAAAACGTGGCCTTCAGATGCGGAGGCGCATTCTTCGCGATCCAGGCTAGCATCGGGATCATCGCGATTTGGCCGAGCGGTGATTCCATTGCGGTATCGATGATCGCAATAAACCGTGCATCGACGATGCCCCCAGTGCGTGCCGCAGTCCACTCATGAAGCCCGTAATAAAGCCCGATGTTGGGTAGTGAGAGGATGCCCGCAGCGATGGTTAAGCTCACGACCACGAAGGCGATAGAGCGCGTTGCCATCATTGGCCGTAGCACCACCATGCCGAAAAGTGCGAGGGCCGAGCCGATCAAGGACAACACGGAGAGGAAGCGTTGATCGAATCCGAGTACGTCGATCTCGAACCAGCCGGCACCAGAACCAGGTAAGGGTACTGCGCGAAACACGAAGATGATTACCGCTGTTCCTACCAGCATTTTACGTATATCAGGCTCGAGTTCGAGTAGCAACCGGTACATCAGGAATAAAATAATGCCCATCGACCCCAGGAAAATGATTTCTTGCGCCAATGGCACCTGGCTGATACCCATGGTTAGCGTGAATGCGGCAAAAACTAGGCTGCCGCCGAGTATCCACCAGTTCGGATGTGTTTCCCCGGTGGGCCCGAACAGCATTTTATCGACACTTTCATGATCGTGGCCTTGCTCATTTAGCTTGCGGGCGCGACGTTTTAGTAAAATGGAGCCAAGAATAACGCCGGTGATCGAAATGAGCGGAATGATCAGCGCCAGCATGTATATGTCTGCGTAAATGGCTACTTTCATTTCTTCGGTCATGTTCTCGACGCCGTCGAACAGGGTGATGTTCAACACGGAAACTGCGGCCAGGCCGCCGATGATCGCGACGCGCCCGAGGGTCTGCATTGTGGTGTGCATCACCTTGATTTCACTATCTGGGTAGGGGTTGCCATGCTCGTCTATTGTTGGCACCGCCTCCACAGTCATCGCGTCCGCAACCACGTCCTGCACGACGTAGCCGGTCGGCGCGGGCAGGGTGGCGATCACGAACCAGGTTTCGACTTTCATGATCTCGGCCATCATTTCGGTATGGGCGATGATCGCGTACATGATTCCGATACTGAGCGCGATCAGACTCGCGCCGATATAGACAAGAATCGCTTTCTGGCGCCAAATCAGGTCGACAAGGTGACCGAGTGGCATTTTTAGCGTCCATGGGATGCCCGCCCAGAACGCCAGGCCAGCAAGGAATGCGGCGGAAAGATCAGGATACTCCTTGATGAAAAAGGTGCCGACGATGGCGGTCAGTCCGGACACGCCCGCCGCAAGAGATACCATCAAAGGGGGCAGGTAAGTCCAGCGGAACTGTCGCCCGAGATCAAAAAACGTATCATCGATCCAGCGCCAAACGGGATTATCGGTCATGCACTTACCCCCCTTATAAGTGACCATTATATATTGATGAATTCTTTATTCTTCCCTACAGGAAAAATCTCAATCGATGATTCACTACCAGACACTTTTTTCAGGCAATGGAATCAAAACTAACAAGTTGGTAGTGTATTAAATGTCATGTCGGTTCAACATTAAATTTCTTTAAGTATATAATTTTTGAAGCCCTTCAACTTGTCGTATCTAGATACGATCAATAACTTTACTTAGTTGTCTGTAGCAATCCAATAGTATCCAATCAAAGCCAATAAATTTAATGGTGTATTTGTTGGCACATCGAAAATAGAAAAAATATAGAACATCCTCAGGTAAGGGTTACAGGCTTCAATTCGATTTCCACCGCCTTAGAAAGAAGAATTTCTGCTTCGTGCCGAAAGCGGACGATCGGAAGAATGGTTCAATGATGACAACACAAGGTGCAGAAAGAGTGTCAGAATTCAGTGCGCTGTTTTTCACGGTATTTTAAGGTGGAGTACACCACATGCAGATACAAAAAGAACTGGCAGAGGCGTTACTTGAAGCCGTCCCTGACTCCGTAGTGATCGTAGATCACGATGGCCGGATCACCATTGTCAATGCTCGGACCGAGGAAGTATTCGGTTATTCGCGCGAGGAGTTGCTCGGTCAACCCATTGAACAGTTAATCCCAAAGCGACTACAGGCGGTGCACGTCGCGCATCGTACCCAGTATCAGAAGGATCCCCATTCGCGCTCGATGGGCACAGGCCTTGACCTGATTGCGCGTCGTAAGGATGGCAGCGAATTCAATGTAGACGTAAGTCTCAGCTCGTTAGAGACGCCGGATGGCAGGCTGATCATCAGTACCATCCGGGATGTAACCAAGGAGAAGCTTGCAGAAGCACAAATTTACAATCTAGCCTTCTATGACGCATTGACGCAACTGCCTAATCGCCGTCTCCTATACGACCGACTGAGCCAAATGATGGCTTCCAGCAAGCGTACTGGTCGTTATGGCGCGCTGATGTTTCTGGACTTGGATAATTTCAAGCCGGTTAATGATAAGCATGGCCATGGTGCAGGTGACTTATTGCTGATTGAAGTGGCGAATCGGCTAAATCAATGTGTGCGTGAGGTGGACACTGTAGCGCGTTTTGGTGGGGATGAGTTTGTTGTGATGCTCGATGAGTTAAGTGTAGATAAATCCGAGTCTGCCTTACAAGCACGCATCGTCGCGGAAAAAGTTCGTGCGAATCTATCTGATCCCTACTTGCTGACTATCAAGCGCGAGGCGGAGGCTGACACCACTATCGAGCATTGTTGCACAGTAAGTATAGGCGTGGTGGTGTTCATTAGCGACGATGGTAGCAAAGACGAAATCCTGAAGTGGGCTGATATAGCAATGTATAAAGCGAAAGAATCTGGAGGCAATCAGATCTACTTCAACGATGCAAATACTTGAATATCTGGTTTGGGGAGACACCCACCCTTTATCAATGTCCGCTTTGTGCTAAAAAGTTATTTGTGACAGATTATTTTTACTAAAACAAACGATCGAATTTAGCTTCCAATACAATCCGATAACACCAATCATTCAGGAGGTACTGTTTGGGGGTATCTCAAAGAAATCTGGCCAGCTATTTATTGTCTAATATTATGATTGATAGGGACTAATAGTCATGAGTTAGATTCCAGCAGCCAAAAATTTAGACCAACCAAATAAAATATTATTTTATAAATGACTATTCATCCCATAAGGTTGACATAGAATATCCTAATTCCGGGGCATCCCAGAATTTACCAGTTATGAGACGTCTTTTTGCTTCAAGTGCAGCAATTTTTTTCATGTCTTTATCCGATAATAAAATGGCAGCTGAATCAAAATTTTGTTTTAGTCGGAGAGGATTCACTGATTTTGGTATAACGGAAGTACCCCTTTGGATTGCCCATCGGATAAGTACCTGGGCGGGCGCTAAGCCATTGGCATTGGCAATTTCTGCTATGGTGGGATTCTCAAATAAACTAGGCTCATGAGGATCTTTAAATTGTGATGGTCGATCAGGTGATCCTAAAGGCGAATAGGCAGTAAGAACAATATTTTCTTTATTGCAAAATTCCAGCATTCCTGGTTGCTGATGAAATGGGTGCAGTTCTATTTGATTTACCTCTGGTTTTATCTCGCAATTATCTAGAAGTTTTCTAATTTTTTTTATACTAAAGTTTGAAACACCTATATGTTTACTTAATCCATCTTTTACGCATGCTTCCATCGCCTCCCAAGTGGCAGCCGTTGGTGCATCATCGATTGACAAAAAGTCATTGGCTGATGAAGGAAATTGTACTCCTGGTTTTAAAGCAACCGGCCAGTGAATTAAATACAAATCAATGTAATCTAGCTGAAGGTCTTTGAGCGTTTTTCCCAAAGCCGGTTTAACATCTTCTTTCAAGTGAGCATTGTTCCACAATTTTGAGGTCACCCACAAATCTTCTCTTTTTACATTTCCGGAATCAAAAGCATCTACAAAAGCCCGACCTATTTCAGGCTCATTTCCATAAAACGCAGCACAATCTATATGTCTATATCCAATTTTTAAGGCTTCACGAACTGCTTCATAGACTTCTCCGGGGGCGGACTTCCAAGTGCCAAGTCCTAAAGCAGGCATTTCATCGCCATTTCTAAATATGAATTTATCCATTTTTATTAAAATTAGTACTTGTGAAATCCTTATATATTTCGAATTATTCTTTGCAGAAAAACGAGGCTAAATTCACGGCACTCTTTCTTCGTTAAATATTGTATCGTCTGCCCCAGCTACTTTAAACCTGTTTGTTAGTGTCTGAATAATAACATAACAAAGGTCTTCATTATCCCTGAACAGATGAACGTCTGCTTTGTGTCAAAAAGCGGACATTCATAGATTTACTTTCTGAAATATTTTTCGCCAGAATTTTGGAAAAGAAAGAGAAAACTATATCTGTTTCCCTTTAGGCCTGATAGTAAGAACAGCACAAGGAGCATGTCTGACAACTAACTCTGCAACACTTCCGAGGGTAAACCGTTTCCATCCCGTATATCCATGCGTTCCGAGGACGATCAGATCAGCACTGCGCTCTTCAGCAACGCGAACGATCTCATGGCCAGGGTCGCCTTCGGCAAATATAGTCTCAACTCTTAGATCAAAAGATTTTGCTAATTCTTGCAGGGTATCTTTTCCTCGTTGTATAGTCTCTTCAAGGCCTTTAATAATCCCGTCTGATGCTATGTAATAGTGAGAAGGTTGATTCCATCCGCTTGGATCAAATACATGCAGAGCTATGAGTTCTGCTTTGTAAGTTTGAGCCAATAGTAGGGCATGGGAACTGGCATGTTTGGCTACGTCTGAAAAATCAGTAGCCAGGATGATTTTTTTGATGGAAGCTTCCATTGGTGTTTTCCTTATTTACGTCAGGCTCTTGTTAATGATAATCACAGACGAGTTAGTCCACAAGCATTAATGGATACTAGCAACTCGTTCAGTTATACCAAGGCTGAATCCCAAGTTGCAAATTACTCAATCTATGCAATATACGAATGTCTGATTTGTTCCAAAATCGGACATTCACATTTAGCTTCCAATACAATCCGATAACAGCTAATTGTTCAGGGGCATTTTTGGGGGTATGTCAAAGAAATTGGGCCAGCTATTTGTTGTATAACATTATGATTAGTAAAGCATTGGCGGGCCAAGGTTGGATTCCTGCCGCCTGAGCCTATTTCAATCCAATGTTCGGAGATCCCGAACGCCTTTGACAAACCTATTTCATAGGTATACGATTTATTTGCCGTCTTAAATTAGACGGTCAGATCGTGACTGATGCGAACCAGTCAGGAACTGTGTAAAAAGAAGTTGATAGAGTTAGTGAAACGCCATACTGTCTAATTTTTTAGAAATAATCCTTTTAAGAGGGGGGTTCTATAGACGGAAATCACTATATCACTACAGTTTCATCCAAGCGCCGGTGCTAATGCTCTGGCATACGTTGCAGTAACGCGACGAAATGAGGCCATATAATGTGGCGATCTCGCAAAACCCTACGATCATCGTGGGGTTTTGCGTTTGTGTAGACAGCATAGAAATAATTTTCCTATCTTATTGATTAGCGATCATTTAACTCTGAAAATCAGAGCGAAGAGAATTGCTTTACACCCTCGGCCTGAAGCTTCTTGCCTTCGAAAAGGAGCTCCCGTTCTACAACCCCAAGAGTTCCCTGACGAGAACGAAATTTAGTGCAGCGCTCGTCGTATCTGGTTAAGTATTTTTTTAATACACCCGCCCTAGCTACGTACATTTTTAATTCAGCCGCCTCCTGATCCGTAATGGTCATTATCTTCATTATTTCCAGACGCGCTTTCTCAAAAACGCACCAATGAACCTGCGAATCGTTCAGAGCTTGATTTTCTCCAACAGGCGGCATTTTCTCCTTTCTTGATGAGTAGATTGCTTCACTTAGCGGTAGAAGATAATCATTGTTTTCTGATGGAATAAGCTGTAAAGGCCAACGTAATTCTTTAATAACCAATTCCATGTAATTGTATGAAAATTCTTCTCTGGAATAGGCATCTGTTTCATACCACAGAAGGCCTTTTAACAAACCCTCATTCTGAATGCATTCTGACCTTCGCTCATATTCATAGACACAAGCCATTATCACTGCGCCTCCAAATCAAATCGCAGCAATCAGCCAAAGAAACAACCGGGTTCTTTTAAGGGTCCTAGTCAATTCTAAATCTCACTATGTTTATGAATAAAGATTAGTTCCCAAAAACCATTCACTTCGGATATTCATAGCAGTTATCTATCCTGCATGCATGATATTACCGTGAGGTATAGTATAGGCTGATTAATAATTAGTTTGTGATTGAAAAATGGCCGTAATGCATAAAGCTATTTTGATGTTGCTACTCGCTGTTTTTTTGTAGACAATCTACGCAGTTTTCTTTCTAGAAAACACTTCTTTATGATTGAACTTAGTAGGTATTTTGTGCCCTAAAGGGATGTTAGGAGGTGAAATGAAGAAGATAATAGCCACAATCATTTTTCTATTCTTCTCTGCTGTAGCTTACACAGCACCGCCCATACTTGTTGACTAGAAAACGGGCAAGTATTTAGGTAATCTAAGTGCTAATCCATATGACAAAAATTCGACCAGCAATCCTTATGGACGATATGGATCTGAGTATTCTCAGGACTCTATAAATAACCCATATGGTAAATACGGTTCTGAGTATAGTAACGATAGCCCCAACAATCCGTACGCCACGAATCCCCCGTTAATAATAGACTCTGGTGGGGATTAAAATTTCTAAGGGTTATATCTTAAAGAAAAAATATAATGAAAAGAATTGACAACAGACAAAATAGACAGGCTCAACGAGCTTGTGGGCGCCCTCATTCAACGACTGCCCGTTACACCTATAGGCGCAGCAACAAAATAGCTGAAGGCACAGTTGCAAAACCTAGGGGTAGAGCAGTGCGGGCAGCGTGAAATTTATAGATAAAACAGTGTCAGTCACTATCAACTTATAGTTCAGCAATCATTATTTAAGGATTCATAGTCCAGCGTTCGTCATCATGAGCATTGCATTTATTTCGCATCCAGACTGTATATTGCACAAGATGGAGGCTGGTCATCCTGAGAGCCCAGAGCGTTTGAAGGCGATTGAAGGCGAACTGTTATCGAGTGGTCTTGGTACTGCAATTCAGCGTTATGAAGCTCCTTTGGCTACTCGTGAGCAATTGTTCAGGGTTCATGACTCGAAGTACGTTGAACAAATCTTCAGTAGGGCGCCGCAAGAGGGGTTGGTCAGGTTGGATCAAGATACCACGATGAATCCACATTCGCTCGCAGCCTCGCTGCGGGCTGCTGGCGCGGTCGTGCTCGGGGTCGACTTAGTTATGTCAGGTCAGAGCAAGTTAGTATTTTGCAACGTAAGGCCGCCAGGTCACCATGCCGAGCGGAAGAAGGCGATGGGGTTCTGTATTTTTAACAATATTGCGGTTGGTGCTGCACATGCTATCCATAAATATCATCTTAAAAAAATCGCAATCATAGATTTTGATGTGCATCATGGAAATGGCACTGAAGATATTTTTCAGGACAACCCAAGTGTTTTGTACTGTTCAACATTCCAATATCCTTTCTACCCATATAGCGGTGTTGGTGTCGAATCTGATCATATTATTAATGTTGCCTTGCCGGTGGGCGCAGAAGGCTCACAGTTTCGTGCAGCTGTAGCATCCCATTGGTTACCAATACTTGAATCATTTAAGCCAGAGTTTGTTTTTATCTCTGCTGGCTTTGACGCACATATTGAAGACAACATGGCTGGCTTGAGGTTAGTTGAAACAGATTTCGCGTGGGTAACGACTAAGATTAGGGAGATTGCAGATCAACATGCATCAGGCAAAATTGTGTCGGTTTTAGAAGGAGGCTATGCGCTGTCTGCACTAGGGCGCAGTGTCACAACGCATATAAAAGCTTTGTTGGGGTAATGTTTCTTATGATGTCTCTACACATTCACAACGTTGGGAGTATTTCTAATAAATTAGACTAGTTATTTTTTGTTTAATATCAAGATTAGCAAGGTATTTGTAGAGTTAGGTTGGGTTCAATTCCTGCCGCTATTTTACAAAATATCTGGAATGTCTGTTCTGTGCGAAAAATGGACGTTCAGAGAACTTTTATTCTGGAAAAATATTTTTCGCCAAAATTGGGGAGAGGAAAGAAGTTGGGTAGGGTACTCTATTGATAGACGGGTAGCTTAATCCAAGGTTAGGGATACCCCCCATAAGCCATGATATAAGTTTACCATGGGATGCCTACAGACAAATAATTAGCAAGAATGATGGGAATAAGTCACATTTTTGAAAGTTTCAAATGTGATTAGTACGGTAATAAATTACAATTCAGAGGTTCTAACCATGATAAATTTGTTGGTACATTTGCTGGTATATTAAAAATAGAAAAGATATAGGTCATTAAAAAGACACTATATTGGTTAATCATAATCTATCACCCCTCGGTAATCACTATAAAATATTTCTTGATGGTGCCTTAGTCCGTCTGCAGGTCGCCGTCGGATTCACCTTTTTAGGCTTTCAAGAAAGATTATTTCTTGAAAGCTTGCATAACTTCATCTAGTGGCGAGCCGAATGCACCCGACGGCGCTTTGACACCGAGAATCGCCGCAAGTGTTGGCGCGATATCTACAGGCTCGACGTTTCGGTAAATACGACGTCCGCTCAGCTTGCCACCGGCAAATACGATTGGAACGAAGCTGTCATAACGCCAGGGAGAGCCATGTGTGACTGATACGCTTGTGCCGTCGAAGTCACTGATGAATTGATTAGATTTGAAAACCAGATATATGTCGCCTGAACGCTTCGGATGATAGTTGCGCAGCACCGACTGAATCTCAGGCGTGTTCGGAAGATTACCTTCGCGCAGCGCGCTGCTCGAAATGGCCAAAGTTACGTCGTCGAATTTCATCAGCTCCTCAGCGATCGCTTTCTCAACCTCCGCCTGGTTCAAACCTTTCTCGCGTATGATGTCCCGGTCGAGATAAAGGTAGGGATGGAAGTAGGTCTTGATGATCTCTTTACCGATACCCAATTTCTGCTTGAGGGCCTCGATGGCTGGCGTTTTGTCCCACTTATCAGGAGTCACATATTTAGATTCAATTCCGAGCGAGTTTAAATAGCCCGGGGCCTCCGGCGCGCCGTGGTCTGCCGACAGTACAATCAACGTGTTCTTCAGGCCGACACGCTTATCCACATAAGCGAACAACTCCGCGAGTGTGCGATCCAGCCTCAATATATTGT
>SPBV01000027.1 GCA_004525885.1 Nitrosomonadales bacterium | reverse complement strand
ATATTAATTGCTTGACCCAGACTAAACGGATTGATATAAAATGGGCTGTGGGGGAATTCTTTGAATTTTCTTGCTGGCAATAAGATCTGATAATTGCTTGACCCACATTAAACGGATTGATATAAAATTGGTTGCAGGGGCTTTCTTTGCGACTTTCTTATTAATAACCAGGGGGAATTACGTGAATAAATCTGAACTGATCGATGCCATCGCAAAATCTGCTGATATGTCAAAAGCTTCAGCAGGTAGTGCGCTAGACGGTACATTATCTGCAATTAAAGTCGCTCTCAAAAAAGGGCAAAGCGTCACTTTGGTAGGCTTTGGTACTTTTAAAGTAGGTAAGCGCGCAGCTCGTACTGGCCGCAACCCTCGTACTGGTGAAGCGATCAAAATTAAGGCAGCCAAAGTTCCAAAATTCAGCGCTGGAAAGGCGCTCAAGGATGCCGTAAACTAGTTTTTCGGGGCGGGGTGCTTAGCTCAGTTGGTAGAGCGTCGCCCTTACAAGGCGAATGTCGGCGGTTCGACCCCGTCAGCACCCACCAACGGAATTATAAGAGGTTTTGGAGTGGTAGTTCAGTTGGTTAGAATACCGGCCTGTCACGCCGGGGGTCGCGGGTTCGAGTCCCGTCCACTCCGCCAGATTTTGAGCTAAACCTAGGCGAACGCAAGTTCGCCTTTTTATTTATTCGTATCTTGGATTTCAGTAATGTTTGATTTTGTTCACAGACGAAAACGTGTAGTTCAGGTCATTATGGTGATTGCGACATTGCCGTTCCTGTTTTGGGGAATTGAATCGTACCGCAATACAGGCAATGAAGATTATATTGCAATAGTTTCCGGGGAAAAAATTCATCGACAGGAGTTTGATCAGGCATTGCGTGTCCAACAGGAAACCATGCGAGAGACTATGGGAGATAGTTTTAATGTCAACATGCTAGATGACCCGGGAGTTAGAATTTCAGTATTGGAAAGTCTAATACAACAGCGACTACTAGATCGTGAAGCAGTACGTATTGGGCTTACTGTTTTAGACTCCCAGATGGTTGAAATCATACAGGATATTTCAGTATTTAAGCAGGATGGGAAATTCTCTAAGAAACTGTATAAGGAATTATTGAGTAATCAGGGAATGGATGTATTGATGTTTGAATCGCGTGTTCGTCAAGACATGAAGAGGCAACAAGTGGTAGATGGCTACACCAAATATGGTTTTATTTCAGATACAGTAGCGAAGAATATTATACGTTTAAGTGAAGAGAAACGTGAAATTAGTCGTGTTCAAATTCAGCCAGAGCAATTCTTGTCGCTAATTAAACCTAGTAATGATGCAATTAAGTCATATTATGACAGCCACCAAACTGAATTTCGGCAACCTGAACAAGTGCAAGTTGAATATCTAGTACTATCAGTGGACGATCTAGCAAAAAAGGTACAGGTAAACGCCGATGAAACAAAAATATATTTTGAAAAACACAAAGCTGAATTTGGTCAGATAGAAGAACGTCAGGCTAGCCATATTTTATTAAGTGCACCTACTACTGCATCAGACGCAGACAAAGCTAAAGCTCGTTCTGAGGCAGAAAAATTATTGTCGCAGATCAAGCAGGCACCCGAAAGCTTTGCTGAACTTGCGAAACAATATTCACAAGATCCTGGGTCGGCAGACAAAGGAGGAGATCTGGGGTTTTTTGGACGCGGTGCGATGGTAAAGGCTTTTGAGGATGAGATCTTTCAGATGGAAGAGGATGAAGTTCGTGGGCCAATTCAAACGGAATTTGGTTTTCACATCCTTAAACTTTCTGCGGTAAAAGCTGCGGAAGAAGTAAATTTCGATGAAATAAAGGATCAGGTTAAAGAGAAGCTAAGAAAACAGAAATCAAGTAAAGAGTTTGGGGAAAAGGCTGAGGAATTTCGAAATACGGTATTTGAACAGAGCGATAGTTTACAGCCTGCTGCCGACGCATTTGGATTGCCTATACAGAAAAGTGGGTGGATTAGCAGAGAAGATGGTAAGCCGCCATACTTTACCAATGGGAAACTATTGCAAGCAATGTTTTCAGAGGATTCGATTAAGGACAAGCGAAATTCTGAGGCAATCGAGATTACACCAGACACTTTGATCTCCGCGAGAGTGATTGGCCATAGGCTTGCAGCTATGCGCTCAATAGACCTTGTTAGGGAAGAAATTACTAAGATCGTGGCGCGCCAGCAAGCAACAGATCAGGCGGAGAAAGAGGGCAGAGAAAAACTAGAACGATTGCAGAAAGGAGAAAAAAATGTAGTTGAGTGGGGCCCTAGCCAGCTAGTTTCCCGCAACGATCCACAAGGCCTTGATAATGAAATTTTACGGTCAATTTTCAAGGATAGACCGGACAAACTACCTGCCTATACTGGGATTACCAATCCTCAGGGGGACTTTTCTCTCATTCGCATTAGTGATGTAATTGAAGCGATAGCACCAGACGAAGACAAAATTAAGGTTTTTAGCAGACAGCTGCAACAATTGTATGCCCAAGAAGAACTTTCATCATATCTTGCAGCAATCAAGCAGCGATCCGATGTAACAATAATGAGAGAGAGAATTGAGAATAAGCAGTAGCTACAGCGTGTTATGTGCGGTCAATAATGTCGAAAGCAACATTATTAAACCCAGCATCTACGTAAGTAATCTCACCGGTAATACCACTGGCTAGATCGCTACATAAGAAAGCCGCAACGTTACCTACCTCTTCAATGGAAACATTACGTCGTAACGGCGAAACTTTTTCGGTATATCTAAGCAGTTTTCCAAAATCACCTATTCCTGCTGAAGCTAAGGTCTTAATTGGGCCCGCAGAAATCGCATTAACCCTTATTCCTTTTGGACCAAGGCTTGATGCCATAAATCGTACGTTGGCTTCAAGGCTTGCCTTAGCAAGCCCCATCACATTGTAATTCGGCATAACTCTTTTTGCACCCAAATAAGTGAGCGTTAGAAGTGATCCGTTTTTGTTTTGCATCAGTGGCAGCCCTGCCTTTGCCAAAGCGGCAAAGCTAAAGGAGCTAATATCGTGAGCTATCTGGAAAGATTCACGGGTTAAACTTTCCAGATAGTCCCCGCTCAAAGCTTCACGTGGAGCGAAGGCGATAGAGTGTACAATGCTATCAAGGCTATCCCAGTACTTCCCAAGATCGTCAAAACACCTAGTAATTTCGTTATCATTTGCAACGTCGCAGGAAAAAAGTAAGCTACTGTCAAATTCGGCCGCTAATTTCTCGACACGTGCGCGTATTCCTTCCGCTTGATAAGTGAAGGCGAGCTCTGCACCTTCTCGTTTCATAGCTGTGGCAATGCCATAAGCAATGGAACGATTACTAAGTAATCCAGTGATGAGAATGCGTTTACCTGTTAGAAATCCCATATTTTATCCTTGTGAGTATTCTGGAGTTTGGAGGATTATAGCTCAGGAGGCTATCGTACTTGAAGATCCACACTAAATTAGTTGATGTAGAGGATTTCCATCCAACCCGAAGCTTTGCATTTAAGCTAAACTATAAAGCCAATGAAGGCACTGATCAAATACCTACCCGCATTATTTGTAGCCTTGTTATCTGCCTGTGGTGTAGGTTCTTGGAATGATCCTTATCCTGCTACTGATGCGGGTGAAAATATTCTTTATAGTGCTTTTGCTGAGCGTCCTAAGCACCTTGATCCGGTGCAGTCATACAGCTCAAATGAAATTTTGTTCACTGCACAGGTTTATGAGCCACCATTACAATATCACTATTTAAAACGCCCTTATAAGTTGGTTCCTCTATCGGCAACGAAAATGCCCGCAGTGCAGTATTTTGACATGAATGGGGGACGCTTACCTGAAGGTGTAGATAAGGAGGAAATAGCTTATACAATTTATGAGATTTCTATTAAATCTGGTATTCGCTACCAGCCACATCCTGCATTTGCCAGAAATAAGCATGGAAAATTTCTTTATCATAATTTGACCACTAAAGATTTGGCGAAGGTTTATAAACTTAATGACTTTCTTCACGCTGACACACGAGAACTGACCGCAGAGGATTATGTCTATGAGATAAAGCGGCTGGCACATCCTAGACTGCATTCTCCAATCTTTGGTCTGATGTCAGATTACATTGTGGGTCTCAAGGAATATTCAGCAACACTGAGAACTGCAGCTAATAAACAGTCAAAAACCAAGGGTAATGATGCTTATCTGGATTTGAATAACTTTCCGTTGGAGGGGGTCCAGGTAGTCGATTCTTACACCTATCGCATCAAAATCAAGGGCAAATATCCGCAGTTTATGTATTGGTTAGCAATGCCTTTCTTCGCACCAATTCCATGGGAAGCAGACCACTTTTATACTCAGCATGGTTTGGCGGAAAAGAACATTACTCTTGATTGGTATCCTGTTGGCACCGGGCCATACATGCTAACTAAGAATAACCCAAATTCAGTGATGGTATTAGAAAAGAATCCTAATTTTCATGGCGAAGCTTATCCAGCTGGCGGTACGACAGAAGATGTAAAGGTGGGTTTGCTAGCAGATGTTGGGAAGCCATTACCATTCATCAGCAAGATTATGTTCTATCGTGATAAGGAGAGTATCCCACGCTGGAACAAATTCCTACAAGGATATTACGATGCTTCTGGGATTGGTTCCGATAGTTTTGATCAAGCTGTACAGATAACGGGACAAGGAGAGGCAACCGTGACAGAAGCAATGAGGGCTCAGGGTATACGGTTAGAGACTACTGTGGCGGCTTCTACATACTACATGGGCTTCAATATGTTAGATCCTCAAGTTGGTGGGTTCACAGAGTCTGCTAGAAAATTACGTCAAGCTATTTCCATTGCGGTGGACTATGAGGAATATGTTTCAATATTTGCCAATGGACGCGGTATTCCAGCACAGGGACCAATTGCACCTGGAATTTCTGGTTATCGTTATGGTAAAGAGGGGATTAATCCGGTTGTATATGACTGGAAGAACGAAAAACCACGTAGAAAGTCTATCGAAATTGCCAGAATCTTGTTAGCAGGAGCGGGTTATCCAAACGGAATCGATATCAAAACTGGTGCGCCATTAGTGTTGTATTTTGATGTCACTGCACGAGGCGCTGACGACAAATCAAAACTAGACTGGATGCGAAAACAGTTTCAGAAACTCAATATTCAACTAGTAGTCCGAAGTACAGATTACAATCGATTTCAGGATAAGATACGCAAGGGAAATGCACAAATTTTTGAATGGGGGTGGAACGCTGATTACCCAGACCCAGAAAATTTTTTGTTTCTGCTACATGGGCCACAGCGAAAAGTTGGCAACGATGGTGAGAACGCTGCTAATTACGACAATCCTGAATATAACGATTTGTTCGAGAAAATGAAGAATATAGAGAATAGTCCAGAGCGCCAGAAAATTATCGATCGAATGGTCAAGATTCTTCGTCAAGATGCACCATGGCTTTGGGGATATCATCCGAAGGATTACGGCCTCTATCATACTTGGTACAAAAATGTGAAGCCCAATACGATGGCACATAACAATATGAAGTATCACCGTATAGATGCTAATTTGAGGAGGAAAAAGAGACATAATTGGAATGAACCAGTACTGTGGCCTGTAGTTGTATGTTTGATAGCGCTGATGGCCGGTCTCGTTCCTGCAGTGGTTGCCTATCGCAAAAAGGAACGCGGGGCAGGTATTGGAAATTTAAGAGAACGGGGTGAGAATGTTTGATTACATTATCCGTCGCATATTCTATGCAATTCCTATACTTATTGGTGTGAATCTAATTACTTTCACACTATTCTTCGTAGTCAATACTCCTGATGACATGGCGCGGATGCAGTTGGGTATCAAACGTGTTACACCCGAGGCTATTTCAAAATGGAAACAGGAGAGAGGCTATGACAAGCCGCTGGTATATAACGGTGCAGAGGAGGGCGCACAAAAATTTACCCATACTATTTTTTTCGAAAAATCAACTGCAATGTTTGTCTTTGATTTTGGGCGCGCTGATGACGGGCGTGATATTGCTCATGAAATTAAAACGCGCATGTTACCAAGCCTTGCTATTGCACTACCGGTATTTCTTCTAGTGCTAGTTGCCTACGTTACATTTGCATTAATGATGGTATTTTTTCGTGCTACCTATATCGATTTTTGGGGTGTAGTACTGTGTGTCGCATTAATGTCTATCTCCAGCTTATTTTATATAATTAGCGGACAATTTTTTATTAGTAAATTATGGCATTTGGTACCTATTTCTGGATTTAGTGGCGGGTTAGATATGGGTAAATTCCTAGTGTTACCAGTGGTCATAGGTGTGATTAGTGGCGCTGGTGCAAGTACCCGCTGGTACCGTACAATTTTTCTGGAAGAAATGGGTAAGGATTATGTTCGTACCGCACGTGCTAAGGGCTTACCAGCAAGTATTATATTATTCAGACATGTACTTAGGAACGCCATGATTCCAATACTTACAGGTGCGGTGGTAGTAATCCCGTTGCTGTTCCTAGGTAGCCTCATAGCAGAATCATTCTTTGGTATTCCTGGTTTAGGTAGCTATACCATCGATGCCATTAATTCTCAGGATTTTGCCGTAGTGCGAGCCATGGTCTTTTTAGGGTCATTTCTTTATATCATCGGGTTGATACTGACTGACATTTCTTACACGTTGGTCGATCCAAGGATAAGTTTGGAATGATTTTCTTTCAATATAGATAACCATGACTTTCAAACCTGTCATTCTTTGGACTGATGCTCTCATCTATCTTCTATTGGTGGTGGTGATTATTTTTGCTTGGTACGTTCGCCGTAATGAGCACCTTTTAGCACCTTGGCGACGAGTAGGTCATAGTGTGAGCGGCATGATGGCGCTTACAGTATTGATACTATTTATTTCTATCGGATTGCTAGATACTATACATTTTCGACCTTCTGTACAGGCCAACGGTAGTACCAATAATAAAATTTATGGCGTTCAAGTACTAAGTTTGTTTGATGTTATTGCCACACCATTACGTATAAATATTGAGAAAACCTATTCTGCGCCATTTGCCACACATCTTTACACTAGAGAAACAATCGAATTTTCTGAAGGTAAGCAGGTGCGGGAGTTCCCTCGTCTAGAATTTGGTGGGGCACATTTGCGGAATCCAGAGGAACAATTTGTTGCTGATGTTACTTGGCGTACAGTTGCGGGTTTGAGCTTAGGGCTTTTTGTTTGGAGTGCATTTGTAATTTTGTTAGTTATGTTAATGGCGTATAGAAGTGGTAAGGAGTTCATGCAGACACTTTCTGCTATTTTGCGTAATGAAACAGAAGTTCCGTGGAATGCTGTGTTTAGAATGCTTGCACTGATATTTTCACTACTTGGTATTGCTCTATCGTTGTCTGCCTGTTACCACATATTTGGAACTGATAAAGTCGGTCAAGATGTATTTTATCAATCACTAAAAAGTATTCGCACTGGTTTAGTAATCGGTACGCTTACTACGTTGATGATGCTTCCCTTTGCGCTTCTACTTGGTATTATGGCGGGGTATTTCCGAGGCTGGATTGATGATGTGATCCAATACATTTATACCACACTGAGTTCGATCCCTAGTGTATTGCTGATCGCAGCTACCGTATTGATGATGCAAGTATATATGGAAACCCATCCTGAATTATTCGATACAATTGCTGTGCGTGCTGACCTACGTTTGTTGTTTCTTTGTATCATACTTGGAGTTACCAGTTGGACTGGATTGTGTCGATTACTACGTGGTGAAACTTTAAAGATACGAGAAATGGAATATATTCAGGCGGCTCATTCATTTGGTGTTTCCCACTGGCGCATAATCAGTCGTCACATTCTTCCTAACGTGATGCATATTGTACTGATAGCTACAGTCATGGATTTTAGTGGGCTCGTTCTGGCTGAGGCCGTGTTGTCATATGTTGGTGTTGGTGTTGATCCTTCTATGATTAGCTTTGGCACCATGATTAATGCTGCGCGTCTGGAAATGGCACGTGAACCAATGGTATGGTGGGCGTTACTTTCATCCTTTACTTTTATGTTTACACTAGTTTTAAGTGCTAATTTGTTTGCCGATGCAGTACAAGATGCATTTAATCCACGAGTGAGGACATTGTCATTTATTAACAGGAAAATTGTGCCGCGGTAGTTACGCTGGTAACCCAGAGACTCAACCCCTGTTGCAGTAACAGCTAAATATTCTATCTGTCTATGACTTCCTTGCTACAAATTGATAACCTTGAAACTATTCTTCATACTGGTGCAACGCCAATACGAGCTGTAGACGGGCTTACGCTACAAATTCAGAAGGGTGAAACTTTTGCATTACTTGGGGAATCTGGATGTGGCAAATCTATGGCAGCACTTTCAATGATGCGGTTACTACCGGATGTGGGTGAGATCGTCTCTGGTTCTGTCAGGTTCGGTGGGGAAGACTTACTCCTGAAATCAGAAGCTTCCATGCGCAGCATACGTGGAAAGCATATCAGCATGATCTTTCAGGAGCCAATGTTAAGCTTAAACCCCGTGTTGACGGTAGCAGAACAGATAGGAGAGGTACTGAGAAGGCATTTCAATTTGCGTGGTGTGGCGCTACAAGAACGCATACTTAGAATATTAAGTCAGGTTGGCATCCCTGACGCAGCACGCCGTATGACGGAATATCCCTTCCAGTTCTCCGGTGGCATGAAGCAACGGGTGATGATTGCTATGGCGCTAGTTGGGGAACCTGAGTTGTTAATTGCGGATGAACCTACCACCGCTCTTGATGTCACGATACAAGCTCAAGTACTTGAGCTTATGCGTGATTTGCAGAAACAGAAAGGTATGGCAATCTTACTTATTACCCACGATCTTGGGGTCGTGTCGGAAATGGCAGACCGTATAGCAGTTATGTATGCAGGTGAAATCATTGAGATGGCAGTACGTGAAGATTTTCTTCTTAGCCCGTCTCATCCATATTCTCAGAAACTATTTGCGGCATTACCGGGTAGAGCAAAGCGAGACCAAGGGTTAGCAGTGATTAGCGGGAATGTCCCGTCACTATCTAGTAAGTTTATTGGTTGCCGTTTTGCTAGTCGTTGTGAGCATGCTTGGGATTTATGCAGAACAACCGCACCTGAATGGAGCACGGTAAGTGCGGATCATCAGCTGAGATGTCACCTTTATAATAAAGATTCTGGAGACAATATTCAGCATCGGGTTGAACTAGGAAAATCAGATACTCGGGTAGTTCCTGTATCTCAAACTTCTATTGATAATTCAAAGTTACTGTGTGTTACAGACCTTAAAATTTATTTTCCTATACATAAAGGACTCATGAAGCGTGTGGTAGGTCACGTCAAAGCGGTAGATGGGGTGTCGCTCTCTATTTTACGGGGTAGAACACTGGCGCTAGTAGGTGAATCAGGTTGTGGCAAAACGACAGTAGGAAAAAGTATTTTACAATTAATTACACCCACTGCAGGCAGTGTGTGCTATGACGGGTTAGAGTTAGTTGGTCTAGAGCGTAAACGATTGCGCGCAAAGCGAGCTGAATTCCAGATCATATTTCAGGATCCATATTCGTCACTTAACCCGAGAATGCGTATTATTGATATCATAGAAGAAGGGATGAATGCGCTAAACACTAAAAATGACATTGGAGTAAGTAAAGAAGTACGCCAAATTAATTTTTCAAATGGAGAAAAGGTAGACGTGCTATTGAAACGTGTTGGTTTGCCACCAGAAACAAAATGGCGCTATCCGCACGAATTTTCTGGTGGTCAACGCCAAAGAATAGCTATTGCCCGCACTTTGGCAGTTAATCCTAAGCTTCTAATTTGTGACGAGCCCACAAGTGCGTTGGACGTATCTGTACAAGCACAAATTCTAAATTTACTCAAGGAGCTACAGCAAGGCTTAGGGCTTGCATACTTGTTTATAACTCATAATATTTCGGTAGTAGAATACCTGGCAGATGAAGTAGCAGTGATGTATCTGGGAAGAATTGTGGAACATGGAAGTGTGGATGAAGTATTGAGTAATCCTAAGCACCCTTATACTCAGGCGCTGCTATCGGCAGTGCCAGTAGTCAAACTTGAATCAAAGCGAGAGGCAATTCGCCTGCATGGAGATTTACCTTCGCCAGCCAATCCGCCTTCGGGTTGCCATTTCCATCCCCGCTGTCCAAAAGCAACGCCTGTGTGTTCTGAGGTTTATCCAGAAGTAACTGAATTTAGTGCGACGCATACTGCGCGGTGTTATCTTTATGAGCAGCCCTCCCCCTCCTAAGAGATGTTATTTTATCTGCTACATTTCTGATAACCAATACACATATTTTCCGTGTGGCACATAATGAAGTAACGTTAACAACCTTTTGGTTTTATATGGTGTTGAGGTTGATATTACTTAAAAATTAGAAATTTACTTATTTTAATCGATTAGAATATATTAGATTAATATCTTGGATCATTCTAGATCAGTGAATAGGATAGCTGTGTAGTTACTATCTAAAAAAGAAAATTGACGAATTGAATATGTAATGTAATTCAATTTTTTCAAAATGATATGGAAGTAAACCTCATCTTGTGGATAATCAAGAAACACACGTAAAGTGATAGTGGTGATTTGTATTTTTATTAGGACTAAATGTCCTTTTTGCGTGGCGCTTTGATTTCGCACATTGTGTTTCAGCTAGTTTTTCTGCTTCTTCCTCATTGTAATCAGAAGAATCAACAATAACAGACCCTGGATTTGTATTGGCTATACTATCTGCGACTCTGTGCGCGCATCCCATAAATATGGAGATTACCAGTGCAACTATTAAATAAGTAATTTTTTTTCGCATGTCTTTCATGTCCTTTCTAATTGTTATTCAATCAGTTTATTAAATCGTCTACATGACGTAGTTTTGACATTATATTGATTATAGCTACTCTAAAGTTATAGAGTAACTTTCCGTTAATGATATTTAGCATCCTTACTTCTATCTTGGATATAACATATTGAATGCAAATATAAACTATTGTAATTCAGGAGTAAATTTTTCATTAAATGCCCACGATTTTGTAGTTATTGAGAAATCGAGGTTGTTTCGTGATATTAGTTTAGAGTCTATCGAGTATCTTTTAAACATATGCCAGGTGATTGAATTCTCTCCTGGCAACCAAGTGCTATCTCTAAACAAATTTAATAGTTGTATTTACATCGTGCTGACGGGACATCTAGGCGTCCACTTAGAGAAGCCAGATTCTATGCCGCATATTGTTTTTGAGGAAGGTGATTGTTTTGGTGAGATGTCCATCATAGATGGTAAACCAGTATCTGCATATGTGATTGCTAAAAACCATTGCCGGTTACTGATGATTCATCAGGAGGCCCTGTGGTCGCTTATTAATGTCTCACATGGGGTTGCCCGTAACATACTTTATGTCCTTGCCGGACGCATTCGTTTCGATAACGAATCTCTGATAACCGGCAGCAAGAAACAGGAGGAGTCGGAGCGCGAAGCTTACACTGATGGGCTTACAGGTTTGCATAATAGACGCTGGCTCTCAGATTCATTTAAACGACAAATGCAGCGCTGTGAGCGTAGCAATCTCCCATGTACAGTAGTTATGTTAGATATTGATCACTTCAAAGAGATAAATGACAGACATGGACACATTGCGGGTGATCGTATTCTATGTACCGTAGCGCAGGTGCTACTTAACACAATGCGCCCTGCTGATCTTATCTCTCGCTACGGTGGAGAGGAATTTGCGTTGTGTTTGCCGGATACATCAAAGAAAGATTGCAGTCTTATCGCTGAACGATTACGTGCAGCGATTGCTGGAGCAGAGACTCCTTTTGAGGAAGGAAGGGTTTTGCCAGCGGTTACTGTCTCTATAGGCATTGCTCAGATGGAACCAGGGCAGACGTTAGATACGCTTATTTCAAATGCCGATAGCGCTCTTTATCGCGCTAAAGCGAAAGGCCGTAATTGTATCTCCGAATAATATCGGATGACATTAATTACTGTAAACTCAGCAAGGGGGTAGTTTTCACTTAGACCTGAATCGAGCAGCTTTATATTTTTTGCCAAAACTGACTACTCCAGTCTAAAATTAGCATCAGTCTAAGGGGTAGATATTGTCAGTAGAAAAATCCGCTAAAGAAACGGTTGTGCTTGTGCATGGATTATGGATGCGTGGCTGGGTTATGACATTGTTGGGATTGCGGTTGCAACGCTGCGGTTTTCATACTATTATTTTTTCATATCCTTCTATGAATAATTCACTATCACAGAATGCACTCATACTTTCAAATTTTGTAACTGGTATAGTTTCATCTCATATACATTTTGTTGGCCATAGTCTAGGCGGTCTTTTGATCATGCAGATGCTATCAGAATACCCTGATCCACGAACTGGACGCATCGTTCTGGCAGGAAGACCTTGTCATGGCAGTTATATAGCAAGCAAGCTAACAAGAATTTGGCTGGGCCGATATTTGATAGGTCATAGTATGCTACAGTGTTTGGAGCAGAAGGTGCCGGAATGCGTTGACTGGTGTGAGGTGGGATCAATTGCTGGTAGCAGAAGTTTAGGTACGGGTAGACTGTTGGGTGGTTTACCAAGCCCGAATGACGGTGTGGTGGCAGTTGAGGAAACACAGATGTCAGGTTTACGTGATCAGATAGTTCT
>SPBV01000340.1 GCA_004525885.1 Nitrosomonadales bacterium | reverse complement strand
GCCGCTATCAACATGCTCGAGCTCGCCTCCAACCGGCAGCCCACGTGCAATGCGCGTAACTTTAATACCTTCACTATGTAGTAGCTCGCTAATGTAATGCGCAGTAACCTCTCCTTCTACAGTAAAGTTTGTAGCAAGTACGACTTCTTTTACTATGTTATCTTGGACACGTTTCAGTAGTCGATCAAGGTAAATATCTTTCGGGCCAACACCATCTAACGGAGAAAGCTTACCCATCAGCACAAAATACATGCCCTTGTAGCAGTGTGCCTGCTCAATCATCAATAAATCCGCAGGCATTTCCACTACACATAAAAGACCCGCATTGCGTCTTGGAGAACTACACAGGATACAAATCGATGTTTCAGTAAAACTATTGCACTTTTCGCAATGCTTAATATTTGTAAGCACCTTATCTAGGGTATTTGCAAGCTGACGTGCGCCCTCATGATCATGCTGTAATAAGTGATAAGCCATTCGTTGAGCTGACCTGGGCCCAACACCAGGTAAACAACGCAATGCTTCAATCAAATCCTCAGGAGACGCGCGAATCTTCATTATAAATTAGGTTTGAACATCGTAATAAGTATATGAATTAATATTTATTATGCAAACTTATGGACCCCCCCTCCAAACTTAAAATGGCAATTTCATTCCTGGTGGCAATCCCATTCCAGCTGCGATCCCGGCCATTCTTTCTTGTGTAGTTGATTCAACACGTCGTACGGCGTCATTAACAGCAGCAGCCAGTAGGTCCTCAAGCATATCCTTGTCATTACTCATCAGGCTATCATCAATATTTACCCGCTTTATATCGTAGCGACAGGTCATTACAACTGTAACCATGCCTGCACCAGACTGTCCTTCTACTTCAACTGTAGCCAATTGCTCTTGCATATTTTTCATGTTCTCTTGCATTTGCTGGGCCTGTTTCATCAATGTTCCCAAGCCACTTTTCATCATTTTGAATCTCCACTATTAAATAGGTTTAATTGAAGAATTAATTAATTTTGCATCAAAATTATCTATTAACTCACGTACAACCGGATCGCTCTCAATAGCTGCAATGGCTTGCAACTGTTTCGCCTGCTTTTCACGGTTATCTAGCTCTGCTGGCGTCATACCCGTAATACTTCCTAAATAAAATTTTAAATGAACATGTTTTCCAAAATGCTCATTTAGTGCAATTTTTATTTTGTCTTGATATTTCTTCTCTAATAAATGCTTATGTTCTGCTGACAAGTATAGTTCAATATTATCTGTAGAGAGACTTTTGAGCTCACAGTTCTGCGCCAACATTTTCGCCATACCATTTAATTTTAACTGATTTACCAATACCGGCCAGTTATCATTTGATTGATTTGTACAAGAATCTGAACTCAATGCTGTTACCACATTCAATGCTGGATGGGTAGTATGTTCTAAATTAATATTTGATTTATTAACTTTCTCATCAAATGAAGGCATTTCTTTTTTCTGGTTCGTATTTGACGGGGATTGAGAAATTCTGATATTTCCTAATGAATTCTCTGGGGTAAAGGCTAACATGCGCATCAATGCCATAGTAAAACCAGCGTATTCATCAGGTGCTAGCCCTAAATCAGCGCGACCATGCAAGGCAATTTGATAAAATAGCTGAAGATCATCAGGTATAAATTTTTCTGATAGCGAAAAAATCTGTTTATATTCTGGCAAATCTTCACTAATAGCCCCTGGAGCTATTTGCGCTAGAGCAAGGCTATGGAATAGCCCAGCCAAATCTTGTAAAGCACTATCAAATGATAAGCTTTTCGCTTCAATAGCATCAGCTATGTCTAGCATTTTTGCACCATCTTTTTGGATAAGTGCCTCCAATAGGTCATAAAGGTAGCTTTGATCAATGGTACCCAGCATAGCGTGAATCCCAGTTTCTTCAACCTTACCTTTACCAAAAATAATTGCCTGATCTAGTATACTTAGGGCGTCACGCATGCTACCCCGCGCCGCACGTGCTAGTAACTGTAATGAGGTTTC
>SPBV01000158.1 GCA_004525885.1 Nitrosomonadales bacterium | reverse complement strand
TTGTTTTGGGTGCGTGGATGTACGGGGAAGATTAGTGGTAACTCAGTTGCGATTTCTTTTAATGCCTTGCTGATACGCGTCATTATCTCGATATTATCCACATTACTTGGTCTGTGTAGTGTAATCACACCGTATTGTTTGTTGTGAAGTATATGATCCATCTTAAAGATATTTGTTTCATAATCTGAGGTATCGGTATTGGCTAGCTTCTTTGCTTGGAATAGTAAATTGTCGACCATTACATGTCCGACATAATGAATTTCTGAGTCCGACTTCCCCTCGCGTTTTAAGTGTGCAATTCCACTCGGCTCGGTTACAAAGAACCAATCCGAAATACTATCTGTGACTAAGCGGTTTATCTCTTCTGGCATAGTCCTGTCGCCACTACGTAAACCAGCTTCTACATGGGCCACTGGGATATTGAGTTTTTTAGACACAATCGAGCAGGCCAATGTAGAATTTACATCACCTACCACCAAAACCGCATCAGGCCGTTTAGTCAGACAGAGATCTTCAAAGGCAACCATAATCTTACTAGTTTGCTGAGAATGGCTGCCACCACCGGCTGACATAAAGACATCTGGTTCAGGAATGTTCAGTTCCTCAAAAAAAACATCATTCATTTCCCGGTCGTAGTGCTGACCAGTATGAATAATTTTGAACGCCAATTGCCCATGCGACTGAATGGCGCGTACGATTGGTGCGATTTTCATAAAGTTTGGGCGAGCCCCAGCAACTAAATATATAGTTTTCATATATAAAACGTATCCCTTGTTAAGGTAGATGTTTGCGGATATCTTTTGCTGAAAAAACTGATATCAACCACAGGTATAATCGGGTAAAAATATAGATGCGATCCTTCTACTAGAAAATAACGCCCTATCTTTTTAAAACTTGGAAAACTCATATAGACTCCCTTATATCGTATTTAATTCTAAATAGACTTTTCCTTTTCTATAGGATGTAAACGGCATTAGTTTGCGATACTTGTGTCTGCTTACACAGGTATGCTGTTCGACAGCAACGTTATCTTGTCATAATCTAAGGCATTATGGAGTAACGTTCTCAATTTCGGCAAATTCAAGCAGCTAAATAGTGGTAATTCGGAAATTAGTTTATGCTTATATTTGAGTGAAAAAACATGAATTAAGTATCTTTTGGTTTAATTTAAGAATTCTAAGTGTTTGGTTTTGACCTGTAGTTTGTTAATAGTTTCGTTGACCCATCAGCTTGTTGGGCGTATATTAAAAAACGAAGGGACTAAATATTTGTCCTTTTAACCATGCTTTAGCCTCTTCCCCAAAACACCTGCTAAATAATCTGTGAGTATATGATACAGACCGAATCTATCCGGCACTTCGTAACAAGCAAACGGCTAAGAATCAGCCTCGGTGTTTTTGTTATTTTAATCGTATTCTTTGGACTGCTTGGTTACTTCTGGCTTCCTGGCTATGCAAAAGACAAGCTTGAAACGGAGTTGTCAGAAATTGTGCATCGCCCCGTGTCGATCCGGTCTATAGACATTCAACCTTTCACACTAGAGCTAATTGTTCGTGGGTTTCAGGTTGGAGAAAAAGTGGCGAGCGAAGGTTCTGATAAGGCCTTATTTTCTGTTGGTGAGCTGTATGTCAATCTTAGTACCGCATCTATTGTCCACCGTGCGCCAGTAGTTAGTTCAATAACAATAAGAGAACCTAAGTTTTATTTGGTTCGAGAAGGCGAGAACCGCTTCAATATTACCGATTTGATTGAAGAATTTTTGGAGAAGCCAGAAGAAGACAGCAAGACAAAGAACGATAGCAAGACAACGTTCTCAGTCAGCAACATCGTCATTGAAGGCGGTTATTTTAAGTTTGTTGATCATTTCAAGAAGAGCCATCAAGAAGTTTCTGAAATTAACCTCGGCATTCCATTTGTTTCTAATTTTGAAGGTGATCTGAAAACTTGGATCGAGCCGTACTTTAATGCAAAGGTAAACGATGCGCCCCTTGTTCTTACCGGAAAGTTGCGGCCTTTTTTAGGGAAACATGAAGCAGTACTTGAGCTTAAGCTCAACAATATTGATTTGACGCAGATAGATGAGTATTCGCCAATCCCGCTTGGAATCCGCCTACTTTCAGGATATTTCGACAGTGATTTACAGCTAACCTATACACAGGAGGCCGATCAATCAACTAGGATGGTCTTGTCTGGCCATACTTCGTTGCGGAAGTTTGAGCTTGAAAATAAGATAGTGGAAGCGCCATATAACGTGAAGTTCGACCAGCTTGATGTCATGTTATCTGAAATTGACCTGAGTGGACAAAAACCCGCACAAGTTGCACTGGTTCTAGCCGGGGCAGTGTTGGTGCAACCGGACAATACAGAACCTATATTGAGCCTTTCAAAACTGAATGTGAACAAGATCGTAATTGATCCCAAACAGAAAAGAGCCGCACTTGGCGTGGTGAAGCTTGATCAGTTCAAGGCATCAATACTTCGTGAAACCGATGGGCAGCTTAATTTGACCCGTCATTTTACGCCACTTCCTGACGAACAGGCATCCACGTCTCAGCGACGATCAGCAGTAGCGGAAGCCAGCGAACCATGGGCGGCAAGGATTGATAGCTTGAAAATAGCAGACGCAGCATTGCGTTTTGAAGATCTTACGCTTACAAAAGTGGCCCCGATGGTGGTCGATCCGCTCAATTTAAATATTGCCAACATTGATATTGGTGGCGTTGATCCGCTAAGTGTAGCACTACAGGCTACGGTGAATCAGCGAGGCAGCCTTGAAACAAATGGTTCTCTAGCTTGGTCGCCATTGGCATTTGATTTTGTCATTGATGCAAAAGATATTGACCTTGTCTCCCTACAGGGTTGGGTCGGCGATCATTTTAATGCGTTGCTCACTCGTGGTGAAGTGTCTTTCCAGGGAGAAGTAAAGGCGGGCGGAGAGCCTTTAAAGATAGTATTGAGTGGCAAAAGTCAATTCTCTAATTTTAATATTTTTAATAAGGCAAGTGCGTCAGATCTCCTGCGCTGGCGAAAATTCGATATTAACGATATTAAATTCGTAAATGAACCATTCCGTGTAGATGTTGCTTCAGTTGCAATTACCGATTTCTTCGCGAATGTGAGGATCTCACCAGAGGGCGAGGTCAATCTCAAGAACATTGTCCGAAAGGATGAGAGCACAGAGGAAGTAACGTCTACTAAGCCCACAATTGCAACCACAGTCTCAGAGGAATCGCAAGCTGACAAGGACACTCCGGTGCACATTGGTCGAGTTGTATTGAAGGGCGGCAATATAGATTTCAACGATCAATTTATTAAACCAAATTATCGTGCAAATTTAACTGGAATTTCTGGTCAAGTTGGTCCGTTAGAGCCTGGCAAGCCTGGAGCAGTCGATATTCATGGTGCAGTAGATAAATCAGCGCCACTTGAAGTTAAAGGGAAATTGGATCCGTTTGGTAGTGAGCTCTTCCTTAATATTGCGGCAAAAGCAACGGGCATTGACTTACCAACATTCAGTCCTTATTCAGGTAAATATGTGGGTTACGTGATTGAGAAAGGTAAGCTATCAGTTGACATCCACTATCACATCGAAAAAGGCGAACTAAAAGCAGAAAATAATATTTTTCTTGATCAGTTTACCCTTGGGGAGAAGATTGAGAGTCAAGATGCGCTGGATCTTCCTATAACCCTTGCAATAGCATTACTAAAGAATCAGCGTGGCGAGATTGATATCAACCTACCGATTAGTGGTTCACTTAATGATCCTGAATTTAGTATGGGTGGGGTAATTATCAATGTCATTGTTAATTTTCTTACGAAGGCGGTTACTTCACCATTCGCGTTGCTCGGTTCTCTTGCCGGTGATGGGGAAGAACTATCAGAGATCAATTTCTTGCCTGGTTACGGACGAATCGAGCCGGAGGCTGAGAAACGTCTACTAGCGTTATCGAAAGCGCTGACTGACCGTCCTGCGCTTAAATTAGAGATTACAGGGCATGCGGACTCGGAAAATGATCGCGATGGCTTGAAACGAGCGATTCTTGAGCGCAAAGTCAAGGCCCAGAAACTGTCAGAAGGAGTAAAGAAAGGTAAGGCAGGGGGGTCGTTGCAGGAAACTAGTATAGAACCAAAAGAATATGAAAAATTTCTTGAGCTTGCTTACAAAGAGGAGAAATTTGATAAACCAAAAAATGCAATTGGCCTTACAAAAGATTTGCCGGCGCCAGAAATGGAGCAATTGATGCTTGCAAACATTAATGCGGGCGATGATGAGTTGCGGCAACTTGCCGAGCAGCGTGGTAAAGCTGCCCGTGATTGGTTAGTTGAAAAAGGTAGTATTTCTAGCGACCGGGTATTTGTTTCAGAACCTGAAATGGAGTCAGAGGCTGATGGCAAAAAGCTTGGTAGTAAAGTAAAATTTTCCAT
>SPBV01000289.1 GCA_004525885.1 Nitrosomonadales bacterium | reverse complement strand
GTATTGTGACGCAGCTGGGGTTGTCACTGTAGGCGGTACAGATGGAACGACCCCCCTACAATATCGCCCTGCAGCTTGTAAGTAACAAACCTGATCTAGGTTAGTTGTAATGCCTAACCCCGTCCACAAACAAGTGGACGGGGGTTTTATTTGGTATCAATGGGTTGTGAAAGGCTAAACACGGCGTTTCTCCACTGCTAATGCAGCCGATCTTATAAATACAAATCAAGCTGCTCTTGTTCTTTTTCTTTAAGTTTCCTACTTACCCAGCCTTCCAAGTGTTTCAAAACCTCTGGGTGTTCAATTTCTAATAACTTCAGTGAATTAGCAAATTGTCCAAGTTCATTTGGATATGCTAATGCGGCATATTCTGCCTGCTCTATTGCTGCCTCATGCTCTCCGTTTAACGCCAGTAGAACCGCATGTTTATATGTTACCGGGCCGCTCGGATGAAATCTCATCACTCGTTGGTTAACTTTCAGCTTAAGTTCAAGCTTCTCTTGATTTAATTCCATTGCACTCGATAACGCATAATCAACGTAGGGTGATAGTAGAGTTTTTTGATGTAGCGCTTGTAAGACAATACTATTGGAACTAGTTAGCGATTTTTTTTGGTTGCCTTGCGTAGGCATAATTGATTCAATCTGACGATAATCATGCTCTACTGCCACCATTACCCACGAACCTAAAACCAAGACTAGTAAAGTTATTAATTTTCCAATATGTGGCAGTTTCATCGAGATGAAACGGGTCTCACCCACTCCGAGCAAAAATGCAGTTATCCCAAGAAAATGTCCATACCACAATGGGAATTCGTGCAGACTGTGAAGGCCTATAATTCCAACTAACGCTAGCAGCCACCATAATGCAAGATCTAGTGACTGTCGCCTCACCTTATATAACCCAAGCAGCCAGATTACTATTCCACCAACAACTGGGAGAGTTCCAGCTAGACCAGTTTCAGCCAAGAGATGCAAAATTATATTGTGTGCGTTATTGTAAATTCCAAAAATTTCTGGGTTTTGAAATGCCGCTGCCAAATGAAAGTGATGCCAAGCAAATTGCCCTGCGCCTATCCCTAAGAGCGGCGCCTGTAAAAACATATGCCAGGCTTCTTTCCATAAATAAAACCTAATTGAAGAGCCAGTGACTTGGTCGAATATCCGCTCAACCCCAGTTATTGTCCCAGTTGGAACAACAAATAAAGTCGTCTGTACCAACCATTGCATAAATACAAAACCTATTATCTGGAGAAATGCTGCTATTACTAATCTACGTTTTGCCAAACTCCCTTCCGTACAAGCTGTGCCACGCCAGTAGAGTAATAACGAAAGCGCAAGTACTGCAAACAGATATGCCCCTGAACTTCGTGAACCACTTAAAGCCAAAACAAATAAAAGTGGCAAAGCAAATAATATAGCAGCCCAAATGGGCAACCTAGCAGAAGCAAAAAGGAAAATTAACGAAGCTAAAGCGAGACTTATATAAGTAGCAAAATGATTAGTCTGGCCAATATTCCCGTATACGGCGGCGTAATTTTTAGCAGCAATAAAGGCATCTAGAAATGAGTGGATATTGAAATGTTGTAGTATGCCGACCGTTGCACTTATCTCTCCACCCACCAGAAAAAACCAGGCAAGTACAACGCTAATAACCGTTAACCCAAATTCCTTCTGTAGCACCGCTCCCAAAATTACCAACAACATTGCCCATAATAAATAAAATAATGCGAGGATCTGCATTTCATAATATGCAGGCATACCTAGGTTCATTTGCAACAACATTACAATAAATAGCCCTAGTGGGGCAAAGATTATCCACGGTAGCGCAATGTTTCTCCAATATCGACCAGCAAGAAACAATGCCAAAGCGGCCATTCCTAAAAGAAAAGCAATATACTCAGTGTAAAACGCTGGTATCGGGCGGGCATGATGATACTGTAAAAAAGGCAACACAGCCATTAAGCCCACTAAAGAAAGGCTTATGCGTGCCACAAGTGATCTGGGGACTCTACCGTTAGTAGCGCTATCTATTAACTCTTCATTCATATTTAAGTATTTCTATAGGCCTTAAAACCGCCACTTATACTGGCTGAATAAAAACAAAAATATGCCTGTCATCAAAGCACAGCAAACACCAAATCAAGAACGATGATAATTATCATATCTTGCTCTTAAAATACAACCCGGGCTATGGAAAATCGATACACAGGCTAGTGGCGATGTTAGGGTAATAAGCCCACAGAATCGACAACAATGGTACCTGAACAGAAAGTTTTGCTACAGTAAATAACTATTCTATATAAGCTATTTACTACTGCCTATTTATAAATAAACTTAGACAGCGCAGTGACATCTTAAAATATCAGGCTTAATCTTCAACGAGCGACAACCGATGCCGAAGCTCTTTAAGACGCGCCTCAATGCCAGAAATCTCGTAAAAATTCCCACCTTTATTTTTTAATGCGGTTTCTAATTGGTCAATAGCTCTAGGGAGATCCCC
>SPBV01000269.1 GCA_004525885.1 Nitrosomonadales bacterium | reverse complement strand
TATTCAGAACAAGTCAATCAACAGCGTTATGACACCAGCTATGTGCAATGCATGTACAGAAAAAATCATCGTGTTCCTGTTTATGGGCAATTCACAAATGACCCTACGCAGAGTGATAACATCAATCCGAACAAAAGCATTCCGCCTCCCCCGTCAGGGGAACCACCACCGCCTCCACCAGAATGATGTCCCCGACAAAAAACTAGAAAATAATCTTTGGCAAACGGGTTTGCATACCTCCAGTCTAAAGATACCCCAAAGCCATGGATCGTTTCCTTGAAATACCTTTTTATTTCCATTTTAATTCAGATATGAAAAAGGGCGACATCCATGATCATCCTCGCGGATGATGCTTAGCATGCAACTGTTTTAGTCGCGCACTTGCAACATGTGTATAGATTTGTGTGGTGGAAATATCCGAATGTCCCAGCAACAACTGCACAACACGCAAGTCAGCACCATGATTAAGCAAGTGAGTAGCAAAAGCATGGCGAAGTGTATGCGGGGATAGTGGTTTGCTGATCCCTGCCTGACTTGCGTGACGCTTGATGAGATGCCAAAACGCTTGACGCGTCATGGCTGTACTACGAGCCGTAACGAACAAAGCTTCCGAAACCTTTCCTCCGAGTAGTTTGATTCGAGCTTCTGTCGTATAGCGATTTATCCACTCTAATGCCTCTTCTCCAAGTGGCGCCAGTCGCTCCTTCCCCCCTTTTCCCATTACCCGCACCACTCCCGTATTCAGGCTTACCTGTGCAACCTTCAGATTTACCAGTTCCGATACTCGCAACCCACTAGCATAGAGAACCTCAAGCATTGTTCGATCTCGTAATCCTATAGGCTGCTCTACATCAGGTGTATTAAGTAGCATTTCTACATCTTCCTCGGTCAGGCTTCTAGGAAGATTACGTGGAAGTTTGGGAGCACTAATGTTAAGACTGGGGTCAACCTGGATCTTTCCCTGACGTAACAAAAATCGGTAGAAACGTTTTAAACTTGATAGTTCTCGGCTAGTAGTATTTGCTTTGACTTTATTTGAAACCTTGTAGGCGAGAAACTCAAGTAGATTTGAATGACTTGCATCTATCAGAGATATATCATTAGATTTCCCCAGCCATATACCAAATTGCCGCAAGTCATTACAATAACTTTCAAGCGTGTTACGTGACAAACCATCTTCCAGCCACAGAGCATCAGAGAACTCATCCAATATTTCCGTATTCAATTCAGACACATTCATGATGTAACAGCCAACGCTTAATATTGAGTGGGAACCCATTACTGGCATTCATAAAACCGCCAATCCCACCATTTCTGGCAATGACCCGATGACAAGGAATGACTAATGGGAGCCGATTAGCTCCGCACGCTTGTCCCACCGCGCGGGGAGCAGAGTACAGTTGCTCAGCAATATCAGCATAACTACAAGTTGCCCCACTGGGAATTGTCTGGATAACCTGCCATACCCGGCGCTGGTGAGCAGTGCCACTAATATGTAACGATAAATCAAATATAAAACTAGAATTTTCCAAATAGGCCTGCAACTGTTTACAAACCTCCTTGGCAAGAGAATTTTGAGATATCAAAGGAGGTGTATCAGGAGGCAAATATTCGATATCGGTCAACCAATCCTCATCAGTACGCACGCCTAGAACAGCAAAAGGGGTGACAAATTTTGCCTGATAGTCATTTTCTAGTTTAAATTTCGAAATGTTATTTGGTCTAGTCATGATTGCAATGTAACGTCATTCTCCATTCACTTTGACTTTATGCGAATAGTCCGGCGATAATTAACAATTACCCAGTTTGCAAAAAACTTGTGCAAAATTATGAACTATAGGAGTGAAGTGTGGAATTTAGCATAAAAAATGGAAATCCGGAAAAGCAACGATGCGCTTGCGTGGTCATTGGTGTATTCGAAACTAGGGCGCTGACAGAGGCTGCTAAAATCTTGGACAAGAGTGCCAATGGCTATATCAGCGACATATTGAATAATGGAGATATGGAAGGTAAGGCAGGCTCCACACTACTGCTACACAACGTCCCTAATACCATATGTAAAAGAGTATTACTGGTTGGACTTGGTAAAAAGAATGAACTTGGCGACAGGGAATATCGAGATGCAATACGATCTACTTTCAATGCGCTACATGAAACTGGAGCCTCAGATGCAATGCTTTTCTTAATAGAGAACCCTGTAAAAAATCGTGAAATTGCCTGGAAAATTTCCCATACAGTTATCGTGGCAATGGAAAGTGCCTATCGTTCTGATCAGCTAAAAAGTAAACGTGATAATAGTAAACAAAAGCTGCGAAAAGTTATATTAGGCACGACCGGCACAGTAGACTCTGTCATTGGTAAAAAAGCTCTGGAATGGGGGCTTGCCACCGCTCATGGTATGAATTTGACGAAAGACCTAGGTAATCTTCCGTCAAACGTTTGCACTCCAACCTATCTGGCAAAACTAGCCATATCCATGGCCAAAACCTACAAGCTCAAGGCTACTGTTCTAGAACAGAAGGACATGGAAAAACTTGGCATGGGATCTTTTCTATCGGTCGCACGAGGCAGCAGTCAGCCTGCTAAATTAATTACACTTGAATATTGGGGACAGAATAAAAAAGAAAAACCTATTGTTCTAGTGGGCAAAGGGGTCACATTTGATACTGGCGGAATTTCCCTGAAGCCTGCTGCAGAAATGGATGAAATGAAATACGATATGTGCGGAGCAGCTAGTGTATTCGGTACTCT
>SPBV01000268.1 GCA_004525885.1 Nitrosomonadales bacterium | reverse complement strand
CTGTAGCAATGGCTTAAGCGATAACCCCGCTACGATACAACGTTCACTAAGTTCTCAGTGTCAGCTCCAATAAACTGCAGAACTTCATTTTTGCGTGCCATTGTGTCTTGGTAGCCTAGTTTAATTAATGCTTGGCAGAATGGTTTTTCAAACAGCAAATAACTTAATAGTGTAGAACCGTCGCGCCCCATTGCTCCAATAGCACGGTATGCTAAACGCATAGTTCGTGGAAGAGCATGTGAATACTTTTCTGCAATCTTATTAATTGCCTCACTAGGGTAGATTACCATTGTTTCAATTGGGCGTAGTTGCATACTATTATTTTCTAGCGCTTCCCTAGGAATGAGTTGGATAATTTCATTGATACGTTGTAAACGTTCTAAATCTACATCCAGACTATCAAGAAAAATGCTGTTCATAACGTGCCCGGCAATCTGGGCCATTGGCGGGTAATCAGCTATCTTAGTGCGATCAGTTTGCATATTTAGTTTGTCGTCGCGCACCCCAACTACAAGTATTCGCTCTGCACCTAGATGTAGCGCTGGGCTTATGGGAGCGAGCTGACGCATGGAACCATCGCCAAAATATTCACGATTTAGTTTCTTTGCATGAAAAAGAAAAGGGATGGCAGAAGAAGCTACTAGGTGCTCAACCCCAATATTCGCTGAGACGCCAATTCGGCGTTCTCTGTTCCATGCGGTTATGTCTTTTACACCTTGATAAAATGTGACTGATTGGCCAGAGGTGTATCCCCACGCAGTAATGCCTAATGCATATAAATCACCAGAATTAATACTCTTCTGAATACCCCGAAAAGGCAGTCTATGACTAAGCAATTTTGTAAGTGGTGAGTCGTCTAGAAGAGAAATTGCGTCATGCTTATTTAATGCTAATGAAGTTAGTAAACGTAAGCTATTGTACAAAACCCCAGCAGGGTCAGAGCGATAAACCTGGTTAACATGAAAATTTTCCCATACTTCTACTAGTTGTCGTACTCCTTCGTGGAAATTTTTAGCCGAAACCGCAAGACTTGTCGCATTTATTGCACCTGCAGAGGTGCCACAAATTACTGGAAAGGGGTTGCGCGTGCCTTCCGGCAGCATTGTAGCAATTGCACGCAGTACGCCGACCTGATAGGCGGCGCGGGCACCCCCTCCAGTAAGAACAAGACCAACTTTAGGTGGAAATGGGGGATGATGTCGGCGTTGTAGCCAATCTCGCCATCTTGGTCTCATTCGCCGGGAGCCAATTCCGTTTTTACCTTTTCTGGTGCATCTCGCAAGGTTTTTTCAGAAAGGTCATTCAGGCAGTTGGATAGCATCTCAGCCTCTTCGTAAGCTCCCTCCGGCAACTTCTTGCTACAGTCTAGACTAACTGTGAACACTGCTGTATTGGTTGCTTTGAGCAAATTTTGACGTTTGTTCATAAGCATCTAAATTTTGTCTGTAGCATGGAAACTTCTTGCTCTTTCGGTGTATGACGCATTGTTTTTTCCTCAGTATACTTTTGTGGCACATTAGAATATGCAATATACCAGAATCAGTGTATACATAAAGTTCATACTTACATTCATCTGTTCCGCAATTTCATTACCTTTATGTTATTAAATTATGTTTATTTGCAAACCTTAGGTGGCCATTAGAGAGAAATTTTGTCATTGAATATTGTAGGATTAGCGTCTAACGCTAGTAGTTTATTATCACGTGATAGTTGTTTTGCAATACAATGTGCCTTCTGGTGAGAATAAAGACAAGTTAGTAGTATGTCTTTATGTGTGCAGGTGATAGATAGCCGTTCGTTCCGCGCAATAACCTATACTGCGTGCATAGCTCAGAAAACTGTATTACAGTCTACAGAGTCTCTTATTTAGAATGGGACTTGAATGGGACTTGGATGGGGTAACGGTAAGGGCAAGTAATAAATTTAAGTGTATCGGGTTTAATACTCTCCTACTTTCTTCACACCATATCCTCCGGCTTTATCCATGCATCAAATTGTTCTGCCGTGATATTACCGGATGTAACCGCTGCTTCTTTTAAGGTTGTGCCTTCAGAGTAAGCTTTTTTGGCAATTTCAGCTGCTTTATCGTAGCCGATGTGAGGGTTAAGTGCTGTTGCCAACATTAGTGAATTATTCATTAACTTGTTTATATGTTCAACATTAGCTGTTATCCCTACTGCACATTTATCATTGAAGCTCATAATCCCATCGGAGAGTAAGCGGACACTTTGTAGGAAATTGTAGATTATGAGTGGCCTCATCACATTAAGCTCAAAATTTCCCATAGCACCACCTATGTTGATAGCTACATCGTTACCCATAATTTGACAGCATAGCATGATCACTGCTTCTGACTGAGTGGGGTTGATCTTGCCTGGCATTATGGAACTACCTGGTTCGTTCTCCGGGATTCTAAGTTCTCCAATACCGCAGCGAGGGCCAGATGCAAGCCAGCGAATATCATTTGCGATTTTCATCAAAGATACTGCAAGGGCGTTTAGTGCGCCATGTGCATTGACTAGCGCGTCATTCGTAGCTAGTGCCTCGAATTTATTAGGTGAGGTGATGAACGGCAGATTAGTTTGCTTTGCCAATTCTGCTGCTGTCCGCGCAGAGAATTCAATATGAGTATTTAGACCGGTACCTACGGCTGTACCGCCCAGTGCCAACTCACACAAATGCGGGAGAGACGACTCCAGATGATTCATCATGTGGTCCAGCTGCGAAACATAACCAGAGAATTCCTGTCCCAGT
>SPBV01000260.1 GCA_004525885.1 Nitrosomonadales bacterium | reverse complement strand
CTATGTAAGTATGAGGCAAGGTGTCCTTGTGTTGCGTGGCGCATACAGCGACGAATACTGATGTTCTCTCCAAGCTTCATAATCAATGCCTTACGAAATTCTTCCACATTCTCCCCGTTCTGCAAAGTAGCTTTTGAGAGCGCATCCGCATCTGTCAAGTTTTGAGTTAAGGTTAATTGCGCTAGATTTTTAGCGAAGTTGATGAAATCTTCATTCTTAGCTACGAAGTCAGTTTCGCAATTGACTTCAACTAGAGCGCCACTCTTCCTATCTACCGCGATCTCTAATCCTATAGTGCCTTCTGCTGTGATACGGTTAGCAGCCCTGTTTGCTTTTGCGCCACTTTTTATCCGCAATAAATCTTCTGCTGCTTTTATGTCACCACTGGCTTCGATCAAAGCTTTCTTGCATTCCATCATGCCGAGCCCAGTCAGATCGCGTAATTCTTTTACTAAGCTTGCGGTAATATCCGCCATATTGACTCCAAATACGAAATTGGTTAATAATTTTGACACAGATCCTCAAGTCATTCTTGAGAGAATCCTTTTTAAGGCAGCATCACTGACAACTTAAACGAAGGGGCGGTGCTATTACCCTCCGTAAATTATTTTCAGCCTATTCGGTCAATCGTTCCGCCATCATTGCCTCATCAATTTCTACAAAATCATTTTTGACGGTTTCATGAACAATCTGGCTACGTCCTTCCAAAACTGCATCAGCTACACCTCGAGCATAAAGACGGATTGCCTGGCTGGAATCATCGTTGCCAGGGATAACATAGTCCACGTTGTCAGGGTTATGGTTAGTATCCACCACGCCGACTATTGGAATACCTAATTTCTTGGCTTCTGTAATCGTACCTTTTTGGTAGCCAACGTCAATCACAAAAATCGCGTCTGGTATTCCTTTCATATCCTTAATCCCACCTAGGCTACGGTTGAGTTTTTCTAATTCACGTTGAATATCAAGCGCTTCTTTCTTGGAAAGTTTCTCAAGTGTTCCGTCCTGAACCATCGTTTCCATTTCCTGTAGGCGGCTTATAGACTGTTTAATTGTTTTAAAATTGGTCAACATCCCACCTAACCAGCGCTGGTCTACATACGGAGACTCGCATCGAATCGCTTCTTCTCGAACAATATCTCGTGCCTGACGCTTGGTGCCAACAAATAGAATATTGCCCTTGTTAGCAGATAGCTGACGCACATATTTCATTGCGTCTTGATACATAACTATGGTTTTTTCAAGATTGATGATATGTATTTTATTGCGGTGGCCAAAAATATATTGAGCCATCTTGGGATTCCAGAAACGGGTTTGGTGTCCAAAATGGACGCCCGCTTCTAGCATTTGTCGCATAGTTACTGCCATAAATTTCTCCTTTAGGGTTGAGCCTCAGCCCGCCATAGTCACTCTTTGTGGAGCACCCTTGGATTGGCGAGCATGTGTATTTAAGCGGACTAAAAAAGAACCGTAAATCCAACTTAGCAGATCATTGTAACATTTTTACCTTGATTCTCTCAAGGTAGAGTAAACAGTTGCTTTATGATTCCATATGAGCAAATTAGTTTGCTGAAAAAGGGGGGGGCAAAAATACTTACATTTGTTCCCGTAAATTTGTTCTCGAGAGGCATTTTACATACAGAGCAGCAAGATCATTCATCTCTACTTGTTATATACGGCGGTAAACTTACACTGTATGTTGACCTTGCCAGGATTCGCAACCCAAGAGCAATAAGACCAAATTTGGAGAAGCTGGTAATAAATCACATTGTTATAGGCTCCAATCGTGGTAGATTTGCTAGTAAATCGAAAAAGAAATAATTTAACAGCTAATTAAATATAATTAAGAGACTACATTGTATAAAGTTATTTGGATGATGTTACTTGTGCTAATGAACAGCAATGTGACAGCTGGGTGGACAAAAATAGTAGATGCTAAAGATACTACAGAGGGCCCCAACCATGGATCTCTTTATAGTGTCTATGCTGATCTCGATACCATGCGCAATTCTGATGATTCAATAAAAATATGGGAATTATATGATTACCAAGCGGTTCAGTGGGGAGAAGGCATTAAGCCGTATTTATCATTAAAGGTCCGGACAGAGTACGACTGTTCAGGGGGGCGATCTAGAGAGCACTATGTATCTATTTTCTCTGAAAATATGGGTAAAGGTAACAGAGGAGGGGAAAAAGAATATGTTCACAGTTGGGCATCACTAGAGCCAGACACTGTGGGAACAAAACTCTGGAAATTTGCCTGTGGGAAGTGATGGGGGGTCACTCAGCACTTAGTGTGTTTATCTAACAAATTGGTATTAAATTATTAATTAAGACTTAAATTTTTTGGGATTATTCATTCACACTAGTTTGATTCTGGTTTGTATGATAGGTTAATCAATTATTATCATATTGTTATTTATCTTAGTGGTGGTACTTTAGTAATTACTACCAGTGAAGCTGTTCTGTTACATGGAGGTTTATTTGGCCGATACAGTTGCAAATTGGCCGCATTTCTTTAATAAAGAAGAATAGATATTTATTTTAATGCGACAATCAGCTTTTGAGTAAAGAGAGTTAAGTCACCTGATCCCAACTGCACAACATAAATCCCATTATCAAGATTTATTGGAATTTGAAGCTCCCTGATATCGGGATTCATATGATCCTGAAAAACAATTTTCCCTGATAAATTAATTATACGTATAAAATCAGGAGACAAAGTTGGTTCATCAATTCTTATATTGATGATATCGCTGGCAGGATTGGGATATAACTTTACTGCCAGATTATCATAAAATGTTGGATTAAGGTGCCTGTGACCAAAAATCTTTATCTCAGATATGT
>SPBV01000225.1 GCA_004525885.1 Nitrosomonadales bacterium | reverse complement strand
GCATTCTCTTGAAGAGTTGGTGATTTGGGGGTTATGTGGCGCAGCTTCGGCTGCTCTTCTCTATGCTTACCAAGATCCACGCGTGACCGGACTAGTATTGCTGAACCCCTGGGTAAGGACAGATAAGGGCATCGCTAAAGCTAGGCTAAAATATTATTACGGTACGCGCCTTCTAGAACCAGAGTTTTGGAGAAAAATTTGGCGGGGACAATTTAGCTTTACTAAAGCAATTCAATCTTTTTTAAAGAATGTTAGCAAGTCCTTGATAGGTAAGACAGGAAATGTAGCCTCACTAAACGGCAGTGCCGCTAATAAATCTTCTGATCTTGCTGCCTCACTCCCAGGAAGGATGTTTGAAGGTCTTAAGCGTTTTGAAGGGAAAGTATTATTCATTACAGGAAGCAATGATCTTACAGCCCTGGAATTCCAAGATTTAGTTAAGGCATCACATAAATGGCAAAAATTATTGGAATCTTCTAGCGTGAAACATTTTGATATCCCTGAAGCTGATCATACATTTTCCAGACACAAGTGGGGAGACCAGGTGGTCTCTTGGACAAGAGAGTGGATTCAATCATGGTGAAACACGTACTGATGATAGCGTTTCACTATCCGCCCTTGCGTGGAAGTAGCGGTATCCAGCGTACGCTTAAATTTTCCCAGTACATACCAGAATTTGGTTGGGAGCCTATAGTGTTGACAACACATCAAAGGGCATATCCAAGCATAAATGATGATCAAGCCGTCAAAGCTTCAAATCAGAAAACTTATCGAGCTTTTGCCATAGATACTTCCAGACATTTGTCGTTTATGGGACGCTACCCGAGATTTTTGTCGCTGCCAGATCGTTGGGTTTCCTGGTGGATCGGGGCCATACCCTTAGCTTTATATTTGATTAAAAAATATCGGCCAAGAATTATCTGGTCTACTTATCCAATTGCAACCGCCCATTTAATTGGGCTCAGTTTATGTCGTTTAACGGGAATTCCTTGGGTGGCTGATTTCAGGGATCCAATGACCGAAGTTAACTACCCGCCCAATCCACTCACTCGCCGTATATACCAATGGATTGAAACTAAAACAATTACACATTGTGCGCGGGTAGTTCTTACTACTCCAGGCGCCATTAAATCTTATGAAGCAAGATTTCCACAAATCCCTGCTTCGCATTTTTGTTTGGTTGAAAACGGTTACGATGAGGAAAGTTTTATGATGGCCGAAAAAGCCGTTGTAAAGAAAGGGAGCAAAAACAAACAAATTGTATTGGTACATAGTGGAATCATTTATTCTTCCGAACGTGATCCGATTCCATTTTTCGAGGCCTTAGCAGATTTATCCAAACAAGGGCTAATTTCTCCTGAAGATCTCAAGGTGACCCTTCGTGCCACAGCAAATGACAGTTATCTTTTACAACTTATTGATCAGTACGGTATAGGGAAAATCGTTATGTTAGCGCCTCCTATATCTTATCAGGAAGCTCTTTCCGAAATGTTGGTGGCGGATGGTTTATTAATTCTTCAGGCGACCAATTGCAACAATCAGATACCAGCAAAACTCTATGAGTATCTACGTGCCCGTCGTCCCATATTTGCCTTAACTGATCCGGCCGGAGATACTGCTTCAACACTGATAAAGATGGGGATTAACACAATATCTCCCCTCGACTCTAAGGATGGTATTATGCATGGGTTGCTCCATTTTCTGGCATTGATTAAGGAAGACAAAGCCCCGATTGCGTCCATGGAAAAAATACTAGAATACTCCCGAAGATCAAAGTCGAAAGAGCTGACTAATCTTTTTGATCAAGTAATTGAGAATTTGTAAACATGTTTCTATTCGTGTAATTGAGAGAAGTTTTCTGTAAATTACAAAAGATAAGTATTATTGTGACTTCTTTCACAGAATTCAACGCTCAATAAAGTTATTCTGCACAGACACACTTTGCACCACCATGTGCTGTACTACTTTTTAATTGAGACCCCATGAAAATCTTGTCTGGCATTTCCTTACTATTAATAATTTTGGTGGCGACAACAAACCTTCAGGCAGCTGGAGAATTCTGTGGAGAGTTGAGGCCTCGTGGGCAATATGGGCCCTTTGATTACTCAAACGCCTCCCATAGGAAAGAAAAATTGCCCATTGTTGAAAGAGCACATTTCTCACAAGGCACAAGGAATCTGATTGAAGGTGGTAGAACGGTATCGGAGTATGCATACGACTGGGTGGGAGGTGATATTGATTACACTTTACGTGCGTTTCCAAACCATTACCCGGCATTAGAAGCAATGGCTAAGATTGGTTTGAGAGAAAAAAATGTAAAAGTCCTGCATGCACAATATAATGTTGAATGTTATTTTGAACGTGCTATTCGGTTCAAACCATCGGATGGTATGGTGCGTATGATCTATGCAAATTATTTACTAAAGCTTGTTGGGAGACGTGCTGACGCTATGGAGCAGTATCAAATAGCGGCTCAGATACTGCCAGAAAATGCCAGCATCAACTACAATCTTGGCTTGCTGTATCTGAAGGAAAAGAATTACGAAGAGGCAACAGAGCATGCAAAGAAAGCCTATGAGTTGGGTTTTCCATTGGACGGCCTTAGAAACAATCTTATGAAAATAGGAAAATGGGATGGAAAGGTGAATGAAGAAGTACTTGATGAGGCAACTGATAATGAAGAAGTGCTTGATGAGACAACTGAGAATGAAGAAGTGCTTGATAAGACAACTAAAAATGTAGACGAAGAGACAGATATTGAATCACAAAAATAGTTCTTTCACAGTACATATCTATATGATAGATACCAGAGTAAACAGGAACCTCATCTAGAGATTTCCCTTTACGCCCTTCCATAACCGACTCAGCTTTAACTTGTAAATGCACTCCTTCTCTAAAGAGATCACTGTCTAGCCAAAAACTTTCATCCCAAAAATTGGGCGTTCCATACCACTCGTGTCAAACCCTTGGTTTGTTGGATAACGACCTTCAAAGTTCCCTAAGCGTTATTTACCAAACATTCCTAGGGCATATTCCACAATAGAAAGCATTTCTGCCAATGTATATTCCCATTGGGTAAGTCCATACTCGCCGGCAGCAATTGGTGCAGAACTGTTACCCGTTCTAACCGCATAGCGACCCATTAGTAATGCCGCGCGACTTAGGGTACATTGTGCCTCAACATTATAATTTAGTAGCTGCATTCCCTGTTCTACTACTATTGAATCAATTCTAGGAGGGTTGGTGCCCCGTGTAAAATGCCGCCACCATAGGCCCCTATTTCACCCCATCCCATATTACCCATGAGTACAATTATAATATTTGGACTCGAAGCATTTCGTTGCTATCTTTCTTCAATGTCCTACAAATAG
>SPBV01000129.1 GCA_004525885.1 Nitrosomonadales bacterium | reverse complement strand
TAGCGCCTGTGTCACCATTGGACCGCGCCATACCATAGGTGTTTCTACATCAATCAAGAGTCCAATAGATATAGCTTGAATACCATGCGCTTCTAACGGCTCCATATGTTTACCATCTAGTGATTCAGGTCGGCCGCTAATACCTAACATTTGTGGCAGCGAAGGACCATAAATATCAGCATCTAAAATCCCGACGGAGGCACCTTCAGCTGCCAATGCAAGCGCTAGATTGACTGCTGTGGCGGATTTACCAACACCCCCCTTCCCAGAGGCCACAGCTATAATATTCTTGACGCCAGGTATATGCTGCACCCCGCGTTGCACTGTACGCGCAACAATTTTACTGGTGACATTAACCTCTATATCACCAATATTTGAAATCGTTTTAAGTTTTTCAATGACCTGACTACGAATACTCTCAACCAAGCTTTTTGCCGGATAGCTCAACACAATGTCAAGTGACACATTATTGGAACTTATCCTAATATCGCCTACTTCCCTGCTGGTCACATAATCTTTACCAGTGTTTGGATCAATAATCTCTTTGAGAGCAGACTGTACCTGTAATTCTGAAATCGCCACCTTTCATTTCCCTTTATACAGTACACAAATTAGTGTAGAAAGTTTTAAATTCTAACAAATATCAGAACAAGGCATACAGTTTGTTACAATTTGCATTTTCCAGGTCTGAATAAATAATTAATGAACAAGCGAAAAATCCTAGTTACTTCTGCATTACCCTACGCTAACGGTAGCATTCACCTTGGCCATCTAGTGGAATATATTCAGACTGACATCTGGGTTCGCTTCCAAAAAATGTGTTCTCCTGAAGGAGATGGGCATGAAATTTATTTTGTGTGTGCGGATGATACACATGGGACACCTATTATGCTACGCGCAGAGAAGGAAGGTATTACACCGGAAGCGCTGATCGACCGAGTACATAGCGAACATCTTAGGGATTTCACGGATTTTCATATCGAATTTGATAATTATTACACCACACATTCACCAGAAACTCGTCAATACTCGGAAGATATTTATTCAAAGCTAAAAGCTGCCGACCCCAGCCTAATAGGCACTCAATGTATTGAACAGTTCTACGACTCAGTCAAAAACATATTTTTACCGGATCGTTTTATCAAAGGGGAATGCCCAAAATGTAGCGCGAAAGATCAGTATGGAGATAACTGTGAAATATGTGGCGCAGCTTATGCCCCTACAGATCTGATAAAACCTTACTCCACTGTGTCCAATGCGGCTTTAGTAATGAGAACTTCGGAACATTTCTTTTTCAAACTATCTGATAACCGTTGCATAAGCTTTCTGAGGCATTGGACACGTGAAGAAAATCACCTGCAACCTGAGGCTGCTAACAAAATGAGAGAATGGTTAGGAGAGTCAGAGCAAAGCAACCTCTCTGACTGGGACATTTCACGAGATGCTCCATACTTTGGGTTTGAAATACCTAATGCATCAGGTAAATATTTTTATGTATGGCTAGATGCGCCGATCGGCTACATGGGTAGTTTCAAAAATTTGTGTAATCAACGTAATATTAATTTTGACGAATTTTGGAAAAAAGGTTCTACCACCGAACTTTATCACTTTATTGGCAAGGATATCCTCTATTTTCATGCGTTATTTTGGCCAGCAATGTTGGAGAATTCCGGTTACCGCACACCCACCAAAATTTTTTCCCATGGCTTCCTCACCATAAATGGTGAAAAAATGAGCAAGTCAAGAGGCACATTCATTACAGCAGAAAATTATTTGAAACAGGGACTGGACCCTGAATATCTGCGCTATTACTACGCAGCAAAATTAAATGGGACGATGGAGGATATTGACCTTAATTTCGATGATTTTACAGCTCGGGTAAATAGCGATTTAGTTGGAAAATACATCAACATTGCCAGCCGTGTAGCTGGCTTCTTGGTCAATTATTTTAATTATCGAGTAACTGATATATCTGGCCTAGTTATACAATCTGATTCTTTACAGGGACCGGAACAATTTAAAACAGGTGGGGCTAGGTTGATTGATGAGCTTTTAGAAAATGCAGATCTTATTCATACACATATGGAGAATCGCCGCTATAACCTAGCTATCTCCACAATTATGGCGCTTACTGGTAAAGTGAACGAATATTGGAACCAACAAAAACCGTGGGACAAAGCAAAGCAATTAGATGACGAACAGCAAAAACTTTCTTTGCATTTGGTATCTAGCATAACGATCGAATGCTTTAGAATCCTTACAATTTTTCTTAAACCAATTTTACCGAAGCTAGCCCAGAATGCTGAGTCTTTTTTGAATGTAGAGCCTTTGCAATGGAAAGACTTAAGTAAAACATTATTGCCTGGTCATCAAATCAAGGCATATAAACATCTGATGACTCGTATTGACCGAAAAAAAATTGATGCCATGATTGAAGCCAGCAAATAACCACACAGACACCAGTGAACTTTTCTCGCGCCACCAAATCGTATCTCCTCGGAGATCTTCTATCCCAAGTATCCCGGTCGTTTTATTTTACTCTTGCAGTGTTACCGGCATCAGTACGTACTCAAGTGGGACTTGCCTATCTTTTTGCCCGTGCAGCTGACACTATTACCGATACCGATTTGATCGAGCAGTCTGAACGCATCTATCATCTGAAAAATTTTCAGAAACTTTTTACTCTGGATACTATAGATTGGCAGATAGTACAATCTATTCAAGTCGCTTTAGTCTCCCATCAAGCGCTTCCAGCTGAGCGAATTCTCCTTGAGCGGTTAGATGATTGTTTCCGAGCGTATCTTGAATGTGAGTTTCCTGATCGGGCTCGTATCTGTCATCTCATGACAACTCTTACCAAGGGAATGGAAATGGACCTGCAAGTGTTTCAGGTCGGCACGGCCAAGCATCCGCAGTCACTGGAGACCACAGAAGATCTTGATCGTTACATCTATTATGTTGCTGGATGTGTAGGAGAATACTGGACTAACCTTATGTGTGCTCACCTATCTTCGTTGAGACACTGGGATGTAAAACAAATGAGTAATGTCGGTATAAACTTTGGCAAGGGACTACAACTGACTAACATCGTCAAGGATGTAGCTAAGGATCTGAGGCGTGGCCGCTGTTATATTCCAATTTCATTATTGAAAACCGCAGGACTTACTACGGATGACATCCTTCAGCCCGAGTCTTGGTCTTCGTTTCAACCCATATTAAATCAGCTTATTCAGCAAGCTATGGATTATCTAGACCAAGGGTGGAAATATACGATGGCCATCCCACAGTCCGAAATAAGACTACGTCTTGCCTGTATGTGGCCTATTTTGTTTGGTGGTGAAACGCTAAAGCTGGTGAAAAACTCACCGAGTTTGTTAAATCCAGATCAACAGGTAAAAATCACACGAGGTTGTGTATATCGGATAATTGGTCTAACGGCTATCACTGGTGGGTCAAGTTTTGTAGGAACTACTTATTGGAAGAAACTCTACAATCAGTGAGTGAAAGCATAATCTGCTTAGCTTATATGAGGTCCTGTTATCAGACTATAATTTCATTAAATCTTAAATGACTAATTAACTAGTCATTTATAAAATATTTTATAAATATGGAGGGCTCTATGTCGCGCCAACTAATAAGTTCCGGTTCTACGTTTGAACAAGAGATTGGTTATTCACGTGCTGTAGTAGATGGAAACTGGATCTTCGTCTCGGGTACAACTGGGTTTGATTACAGTAAGATGACTATTTCTGATGACTTAGTAGAGCAGACTGAACAATGCCTTAAAAATATTCAGGAAACCCTGACTAAGGTTGGGGCAAGTATGCAAAACGTTGTTCGGGTAACCTACGTACTACCCAATGCTGCAGATTTTCCAGATTGCTGGCCAACTCTACGTAAATATTTCGGTGAGGTTAAACCTGCAGCAATGATGATATCTGCTGGCCTATCTGATCCTCGTATGCGGATTGAAATTGAAGTAACAGCTCGCCGCGCAACTGGAGGTTGATTTTAAATAAGTAACGGCTTCTTTGCCGAGCACACCGTAAATTGTTGACTGTGTTTAAGATACTTTTACATAAGCCTTTTTAGGCTACAAGGGGGTGTAGTGGGCTTTTAATATTTGACGGACATGGAATCTCGCGTTTATGATTACTGGAAGCACACGTAATTTACTAAGGAGGACTTTAATGGAACCACTGATCCGAAAGATCATTTTAGCAACGGATTTTTCAGAAGCTTCTAGAGATGCTAGTTATCACGCACTATTGTTGGCCCAAACTTACAGTGCAGATCTCAAAGCTCTACACGTATTTAACCCAAGATCGATAGGCACAGTGTACAAAAAAGCAAAAAAAGAGGAACAAGAAGAAGATCTTGTAAAAACCAGGCAGCGAGGAAAAGACATGCTCAATAAATTAGCCGATTCCTTCCATGTAAAAGCTGATACTATTTTTGCCGAAGGCCATCCTGGCCCTGAAATAATCCGAATTGCTACTGAGCTCGAGGCCGATTTACTTGTTGTTGGTACACACGGCTATACTGGATGGAATCGCCTTGCCCTTGGAAGCGTCGCAGAATATGTCGTCAGACATTCTCCTTGCGCAGTGCTTACCATCAAACCAACTGACCGTGAAGAAACATAGGCTAAAACTCTACATCATGCCAAAATAGCACCCCAACTATAAAGAGGCGACATAGTTGCAAAAATAAGCCCTTCTACAACTAAGTAAACATACAGTGATTAATACGAATACCTCATGTTCTAATCACAGTTTTTGTAATTACGAGATTTACAATCATTTGCCATTTTCTGTGCCCTGAAAATTTGAGAGGATAACATTTCTTCAGCTGCCTCAGTTCGACCCTGCTGTGCCAAACCAATCTATTTTCCCGCTGCTAAATCTAGCTACATATTAGCGCGAGTAAGATTCTTTGAAACTCCAAATCCCAGGAGATACATTATGCCAAAGTTAGCTTGCGCGCCAGAGCTTCCCCTCTCTACTTCTAAGTGATACCATTTTACAGCCTCATGATAGTCTCGACGTATGCCCTGACTATATAGCCTCACCGTTCATAAATTATACCAAGACCAATTAGCGCGATGCCCCTGTGCGGCAGCCAAACGACACCATTTAACAGCTTCTTGATAGTCTGAAAATACGCCCGTATACATTGAACCAAAGGCGAATCTCGCGTCTGCATTCCCATTGCCTACGGCAAATCAAAATAATTTTGCCGCTTCCTGATAATTACCTATACGGTGGCCACTTTGGAC
>SPBV01000299.1 GCA_004525885.1 Nitrosomonadales bacterium | reverse complement strand
TGCTTAATATACCGCTACCCACATGAATCGGGTAACTACATTCACTTAACTCTGCGGAAATACCTGCGGTAATAGTTTGCATATTATTTTATTGGCATCAGGGGCTACTAAATCAATATATTACTACGCCACATTGTCTTGGTTAATTTGTTATAACGCGTTAGTTTTAGTCCGATCTATCATCCTAAAGGAGGATAAGCCAGTTGCTGAGCAAGTAATTTTACCATTTGATGAACACTTTGCTTTCCACTCTCAACAACGATATGTGCTATTTCACGGTAGATAGGGTCACGTTGATCATACAGCTCGACTAGCTTGGCTTCGAGATCCAAGGTTTGAAGTAATGGCCGATTCTTGTCAAATCGAGTCCGATGCCACAAATCGTTGACAGCTGCTCGCAGATAAACAACCGTTCCGCTTTGCTTTAGAAGCTCACGGTTCTCTTTATTTAGAATTATTCCACCTCCTGTTGCAAGCACCATATTATCGATTTTCAACAATTCCCGCAGCATTTCTGCTTCGCGCTTACGAAAACCTGCTTCACCTTCTATTTCAAAGATTACAGGTATATTGACGCCAGTACGTCTCTCGATTTCATGATCTGAGTCAATAAAATTTTTATTTAAATAGCTCGCCAGAGATTTTCCAATTGTAGTTTTCCCTGCACCCATCATGCCTACTAAAAGAATATTACTATCTACTTCTCCCGTTATACGGTTTATTTTATTCACTGTTGTGCTGGGTTCAGATGATTCCATCTGAACAATTGTAGCGGAAAAAATACAAATCGCGTAGAGACAAAAATACCGCATCAGGTCAACCTGATGCGGCTACTGGTTACAGTGTATATATTTTTCGTACTTATTTATCTTTTTATGAAGATAACTTTTTATAATCAGCGTAGATTGAGGCTATCCTTTAATATTCTTGGGGTAATAAAAACCATCAACTCCGTCTTGTCATCCGTTTTTGCAGTATTTCTAAATAGTATCCCTAGAACTGGAATATCACCTAGTAGCGGAACCTTGTTTACAGACTTACTTTCTATTCGACCAAAAATACCGCCTATCACTACTGTACCACCATTCTCCACTAATACTTGAGTGTCAACACGCTTGGTATTGATTGAAGGCCCAGCAGGTGTAGTTACCCCTACGGTGTCCTGATTGACGTTTAAGTCCATAATGATGTTGTCATCAGGCGTAATCTGTGGAGTGACCTTGAGACTGAGAACCGCTTTCTTGAATGAGATACTGGTAGCACCACTGCTAGTTGCCTGCTGAAAGGGTATCTCAGTGCCTTGTTCAATTGTGGCTTCGACTTGGTCAGCAGTTACTATTCGTGGGCTAGAAATAATTCTACCTTTGCTGTCAGCCTCTAGTGCTGATAATTCCAGGTTAATCAGGGTGCCATTATTGATTTTGATTAAGCTGAGTCCCAATGCAGCAGGTCCGCCTAACACACCCGCAACACCGGCTGCAGGTAGGTTGACGTTAAGCGGAGCAGTCCCACCTACAGGGGTGCCACCAGCTAAGGCAGCAGATCCTTGGGTACCAGCAATGGCGCCACTTACTCCAGTATTATTCCAGTTTGTATTTTGAATGCCAAAGCGCGCGCCAAGATTTCGGCTAAATAGGTCAGTTGCCTCCACAATACGTGCTTCTATCATTACCTGCCTAACAGAAACATCGATTTGCTCGAGTAGTTTACGTACTTCCTCCAATTGAGTGGGGGTGTCTCTCACAAATAAGGTATTCGTACGAACATCTATGGCTACGCTGCCACGCTTAGTTAACATTTTCTGATTCGTATCACCTAATAGTTTTGCCATCGCATCAGCCTTCTGGTAATTCATTTGAAAGCTCTCGGTGTGGACTGGCTCTATGTCAGAGATCTGTTGGCGAGATTCTAGATCAAGTTTTTCCTTTGCTGCAATTTCATCACGTGGCGCTATCATAATTACGTTTCCGATCTGACGTTTACCCAGTCCTTTAGCCTGAAGCATGATGTCTAGTGCCTGATCCCACGGGACATCTTTCAAGCGTAGGGTAAGGTTGCCGGTGACCGTGTCGCTGGTGATGATATTGAGCCCAGTGAAATCAGCAATTACCTGTAGTACAGCACGAACTTCTACGTTCTGAAAATTAAGTGAAAGTTGTTCACCAACATAACCACTTTTTTTGGATCCTCCCCTTGTAAGTCCATCAGAACCCTCTGCCAAGGAACGGACTTCCAGGATAAATTTTGTGTCTGCTTGGTATGCAGAGTGCTCCCATTGACCTGTAGATTCAATCACCAAACGTACATTTTTGCCATGAGAATAGGTTTCTACAGATTGTACTGGTGTGGCAAAATCTACCACATTTAATCGTCGCTCCAAGTTGGGTGG
>SPBV01000134.1 GCA_004525885.1 Nitrosomonadales bacterium | reverse complement strand
CTTTATCATAAGCCGGAAGGAGAAATTGTTAGCCGCAATGACCCACATAACCGACCCTCAGTATTCGATAAACTACCTGAACTCAAATCATCTAAATGGGTATCAATTGGTAGGCTTGATTTTAATACCTGTGGATTATTGATCTTCACTACGGACGGAGAATTAGCCAATCGATTAATGCACCCGCGTTTTGAAATAGAGCGTGAATATGCTGTTCGAATCGTAGGAGAATTAACATCAAACCAAATAACACTATTAACTACAGGAATTGAACTAGGAGATGGGCTGGCAAAATTTGTTTCTCTATTTGATCAAGGTGGTAAGGGATCTAATCATTGGTACCAAGTAATATTGAAAGAGGGTAAAAATCGTGAAGTTAGACGTATGTTTGAAGCAATAGGGTTAACTGTAAGTCGTTTGATCCGAGTGCGTTTTGGTTCTATTAAATTACCACCACGTTTGAAGCGTGGAAAATCTATAGAGCTAAGCAAGGAAGAAATTGAACGCCTATTCTAAATATCTTAATGATTAGAAACGATATTTATATGAAAGTGCAAGCGGATCTTCTTCTACTTCAATAATAAATTCTCTAGTGTTATCTGATAAATTTCAGATAATTTTTCTATATCAGCTACTTCCACACATTCGTTAAGTTTATGGATACTTTCGTTAACTGGACCAAACTCTACTACTTGTGGACAAATATCTGCAATAAAACGCCCATCTGAGGTGCCACCTGAAGTAGATAATTGTGGTTCTATTTTTACAGTTCTTTTGACTGCGTTATTTATTGCGTCTACCAGATCACCCTTAGGGGTAAGATAAGGCTTACCAGAGAGCGTCCATTCTAAATCGTAATCTAGCCCATGTCGGTCAAGTATTTCATGTAATTTAGCTTGCAGTGATTCGACCGTGCTAGCGGTAGAAAAACGGAAATTAAATACAATTTTGATTTCACCAGGAATTACATTGGTCGCACCAGTTCCTCCAAAGATATTAGAAATTTGCCAAGTTGTTGGCGGGAAATATTCGTTGCCACAATCCCACTCGGTTTGTGCAAGTTCAGCTACAGCAGGGGCAGTAAGATGTATAGGATTTTTTGCTAAATGTGGATAAGCGATATGTCCCTGTATTCCCTTCACAGTAAGGGTCCCAGACAAAGATCCGCGCCTACCATTTTTAATGGTGTCACCTAATCGGTTCACACATGTGGGTTCACCAACAATACAATAGTCAATTGTCTCATTCCGTGCTTTAATAGCTTCCACTACTCTGACAGTACCATCTACAGCAGCGCCTTCTTCATCTGAAGTAATAAGAAGAGCAATCGAACCACTATGGGCCGGGTGTATGTTTATAAATTTTTCAATCGCTGTAATAAATGCAGCTATTGATGACTTCATGTCTGCCGCACCACGTCCATAAAGCTTTCCATCACGAATTGATGGTGTAAATGGGTCGCTATCCCATTGTTCTAATGGCCCAGTTGGTACAACATCTGTATGACCAGCGAAACACAAAATTGGTGTTGACGTTCCACGTCTTGCCCAAAAGTTTTCTACACCACCACATTGAATCCTCTCAATGTCAAAACCTAGTTTCTCTAGACGATCAATTAGAATTTTCTGACAACCACTATCCTCAGGGGTAAGTGAACGACAGGCAATAAGTTTCTGCGCGAGAGACAAAGTGTCTTTATGCATAGGAGGTTCCTAAAATTACCACTACAAATACGTATTTATTTAAATCCCACGCAATAGCTCATTAATTCCAGTTTTTGCGCGCGTCTTTGCGTCTACTTGTTTGACAATAACCGCGCAGTAAAGGCTATATTTTCCATCTGAAGACGGTAATGACCCTGAAACCACCACAGAACCTGGTGGAATACGTCCATAGCTTACTTCACCGGTCTCACGGTTATATATTTTAGTACTTTGACCAATATACACACCCATCGAAATAACTGAGTTTTCTTCAACGAGAACACCTTCTACAATCTCAGAGCGTGCACCAATAAAACAGTTATCCTCTATAATAGTTGGATTCGCCTGCACTGGTTCTAATACACCGCCAATGCCAACACCACCTGACAAATGCACATTCTTACCAATTTGAGCGCAGGAACCAACTGTAGCCCAGGTATCAACCATTGTGCCCTCATCAATATATGCACCAATATTGACATACGATGGCATCAGTACAACATTACTTGCGATGAAAGCGCCCTTCCTTACGGTTGCAGGTGGCACTACGCGGAATCCGCCATTACGAAAATCTTTTGAACTGAAATCTGCAAATTTTGATGGTATCTTATCAAAATAGTTAGAACTCCCCCCCTTGATAAAGCTGTTATCTTCTATACGGAAAGATAGTAGTACAGCCTTTTTTATCCATTGATGCGTGACCCATTCACCATTGTTTTTCTCTGCTATACGTAACTCGCCAGTATTAAGCATATCTAATACTTGGTTGACAGACTCTTTTAGTTTGGCCTCAACATTACGTGGAGTAATATCAGCACGGCATTCAAATGCCTTTTCAATCCTGGCTTGTAGCTGTTCCATGTTTCTCCTTAAAGGATTTGTTAAATAACAAAATATGTAGATATCGCTGATCAGGGATTACCCAGTTATTTCCTTACTGATGTACTACACCAAGTTTTTATCCTCTTTGTTGCTTCAACACACTCAAATAACGGAGGAACCAGAGCCATACGAATAAAGTTCTTACCAGGATTGATACTATGTGCTTCCCGCGCAAGATAGCTACCAGGCAATACTGTAACATTATAATCTTGATATAGCTGTCGAGCGAAATCAGTATCGTTAATTGGGGTCTTTGCCCACAAGTAAAAAGAAGCCTCTGGTATTGGTGCTTCTAAATACCCAGTCAATAATTCTTTAACTGCAATGAACTTTTCTCGATATAAACGGCGATTCTCACTAACATGAGACTCTTCATTCCACGCTGCCTCACTAGCTACCTGTACTGCAGGATTCATCGCACAGCCATGGTAAGTACGATAAAGCAAAAACTTTTTTAATATTTTAGGGTCTCCTGCGACAAAACCAGAGCGCATCCCAGGAACGTTGGATCGTTTCGATAAACTACCGAATACCACTAGCCGAGGAAAACTCTTACGATCTAAGCGATGAGCTGCTTCTAAGGCACCAAGTGGCGGATTATCCTCTTCTAAATATATTTCAGAATAACATTCATCAGCAGCAATGATAAATCCAAATTGATCTGAAAGAGAAAATAGTTTCCGCCACTCATCCATTGTCATCACCTTCCCAGATGGATTTGCGGGAGAGCAGACGTATACTAGTTGCGTACATGACCAAACATTATCAGATAATTGTGAATAATCAGGTGTGAAGTTATTCTCGGGTAAGGAGTTAAGAAAATGTGGAGTAGCTCCAGCTAAAAGAGCAGCTCCTTCATAAATCTGGTAGAACGGATTGGGGCAAACTACCGCTACTTTTGAACGGGATGAATCAATAACTGTTTGGGCAAAGGAGAATAGAGCTTCGCGGCTCCCATTTACAGGCATAACTTCTGTATCAGGATCTATGGAAGGCAAACTATACCGGTGTTTTAACCATGCGGCGATACTTGCACGCAACGATTTGTCTCCAAGAGTTGTAGGATAATTAGCTAATTTATTAAGTCCTTCTATCAATGCCAGGCGGATGAAATCAGGTGTTTTATGTTTTGGTTCGCCTATATGTAGTCTGATCGGTGAGAAATCCGGACAAGGCGTAATCCCTGAGTAAAGCTTGTTAAGCTTATGAAAAGGATAAGGTTGTAGGCGATCGAGGTTTGGATTCACTTTTATATGGAGAGTTAGATATCAATTTCTAGTAACCACCTTTCTAAGGTTACTTCACTTAATTGAGGTCAAATTATAATGACTAGATAGGATGTAAACCACAAAAAATGAAAGTCTCTTTATCAGTAGACACTACTAAAGAACTATTATATTGCTATCCGAAGCCTGCAATGTTCCTTCTATCTACAATGAGGATAAATTAATTCAATTGCTACCCTCGATCTTATCATTTTCTTATCAAGAGTATTGGAGAATCCCATTCAAAATACCTAATCCTTTTAATAAGGTACTCGATAAGCTTTTTATACGTTTTTTGACTATATAACAGATTGATTAATATAAAATATAGCCATGGTTTTGGGCTTCTCTAACCAAAATACTCTAGACCTAAAGTTTTTATCATTTTAGCCGCAACTAAAGAGTCAGGCTGATATCCCATTTGGCTAGAAAACTAGGGCTACATATGAAGGTGTTAATGGTTGAAGATTCCGAGGATGACGCATGTCTGTTATGTGCAGAGCTTACAAACAGCGGTAATGATCTAATATATAAACGAGTTGACTGTGATCAGGAGATGCAAGTTGCCTTAGATGAATCTGACTGGGATATTATTATCGCGGACCACCCCATGCCGTCTTTTAGCTCTATTGATGCTCTAGATGTATTAAAAAAGAGTGGAAAGGACATCCCATTCATTATTTATTCTAATGTCATTAGTGAACAAATGATAGTTTCTGCTATGAGTCACGGAGCGCATGATTATATATTTAAAGGAAATTTTTCCCGCTTACTCCCATCTATTATTCGCGAATTAAAGAATGCGAATATCCGTCGTGCTAAGCAGCAAGCTGACAGCCATATTTATCAATTGGCCTACTTTGATGAGCTTACTGGTCTTCCTAAACGCAATCTATTTTGTGAAAAATCATCCTTAATGCTTCCGGTGTTTGTGAATTCTGGGAGCACCCCCCCACTTGCTGCAATGTATTCTATATACATGAATCATTTGATGCGGATTAACAGTACATACGGCTATGCAGTTGGTGACACATTAATCCAGCAATTAGCATATCGACTAAGTGAATGTATAGAAGAAAACTGTATATTGGCCCGAATCGATGGCAATAAATTTGCTTTTTTTAAGCGGAATATGAATGACCAACATGAGATCAAGAAATTTGCAGATAAAATTATGGAAGTAATTACTTCCCCCTTCATTATTGATAGTTTAGAGTTTTATGTCACTCTAAGTAT
>SPBV01000341.1 GCA_004525885.1 Nitrosomonadales bacterium | reverse complement strand
GTAAAAAATTCTAAATTATTTAGATATAAAAAATTAGAGGAATTATTGGGATTATGATAGAAGGAGAATTAATATTTTGTAATGAAGGTTCCGGACCATTTACTAAAGGGATGTATTATATAATCCAGATGGTTGATGAAGGTGCCATGGAATTTGCCGTAATTGATAATGATGATATGTTAAATTGGATGGAATATTATCCACCAGAAGAATGTGAAGTGTGGTTAGAAAGTCTTAAACAAAATAAGATAGATGCTATTTTTCTCCTTTCTCCTACCACGCCAGATATACGGATTCAGCAAGTGGCGAAAAGAGCACAAGGATTTGTTTACTATGTTTCACTGAAAGGTGTAACCGGTGCAGCACACTTTGATTTGGGAGAGGTGGCTAACAAACTGGCTAATTTACGTTCGTATATTTCTATACCAATTGGTGTTGGGTTTGGTATCCATAATAGTGAAACAGCAAGGGCCGTTTCTGAATTAGCAGATGCAGTGGTGGTGGGTAGTCGCATTATTGAGGAAATAGAGAAATCGGCTAAAGAAGAAGTGCTAATAAATGTATCTGGTCTTGTAAAAAGCTTACGTAGTGCTATTGATAAATAAAGTCAGTATAAAACAACAAACTGAAAGGATTAAACGATAAAACCATGAGTTGGTTCCAAAAACTTTTTCCGCCGAAAATGAAACGCAAGGAAAGTGGAGATAAAAGAGTTGTTCCAGAGGGACTATGGAGTAAGTGCGCTTCTTGTGAGTCAATATTATATTACTCAGATTTAGGTAGTAATTTAAGTGTCTGTCCAAAGTGCAATCATCATAATCGTATTTCTGCTAGAGAACGCCTGGATTTATTTCTAGACACCGATGGACGTAAAGAAATTGGATCAGAAATATTACCATTAGATCCACTTAAATTTATAGATAGTAAGCGTTATTCAGATCGACTATTACAAGCAAAAAAAAATACACACGAGGATGATGCGTTGGTTGTAATGAAGGGTAGCGTTCAGGCTGTTCCCTTAGTTGTGGCGGCTTTTGAGTTTAGATTTATGGGAGGCTCGATGGGTTCGGTAGTAGGCGAACGTTTCTCACGTGGAGTACAAGTTTGTGTTGAGCAACGTTTGCCATTTGTGTGCTTCGCTGCTAGTGGGGGAGCGCGTATGCAGGAAGGTTTATTATCGTTAATGCAGATGGCTAAAACGTCTGCGGCACTTACCAAATTGAAAAAAGAGAAGCTTCCTTTTATCTCGGTCCTGACAGATCCTACTATGGGTGGTGTATCTGCCAGTTTTGCCTTCATTGGCGACGTAGTAATTGCCGAACCTAGGGCATTAATTGGTTTTGCTGGACCACGAGTGATCGAGCAAACAGTGCGACAAACTTTACCGGATGGTTTTCAACGCGCAGAGTTTTTACTGGAGCACGGAGCAATAGATATGATTGTTGACCGTCGACAGATGCGCGATAAGATTGTAAATCTGTGCACGTTGTTGATGCGAGTTCCTGTCCATCCTGTCTCTTTGTAATATTGCTTATTTCTTATTTTTATTTCTACTGTCAAGCTTACACGTGACGGCATATGATTGAGCTTAACTCACAGCTTAAAACCCTTTGCGACTGGTTGGCCTATCTTGAATGTCTTCATCCAAAGAGTATAGAGATGGGGTTAGAACGCGTAAATCTGGTTAAGATTAATTTAGGTCTTTCCCCATCGTTCCCCATCATTACTGTCAGTGGTACTAATGGTAAGGGCTCGATATGTTCAACAATGGAAGCTATTTTGAGTCATGCTGGATATCACGTTGGGTGCTATTCCTCGCCACATATTATTCGTTATAACGGACGGATACGTATAGGTAAGCAGGAAATTGGTGATGAAGAATTGTGTAAAGCTTTTAGTATCGTGGAAGCGGCTAGAGCTAACAGTGATGTTTCTTTGACTTATTTTGAGTTTGGAACGTTAGCAGCCATGCAACTGTTCATCCAGGCTGGAGTTGATGTAGCGATTCTT
>SPBV01000050.1 GCA_004525885.1 Nitrosomonadales bacterium | reverse complement strand
GAGTCTACGAGAGATAAGCCTACAGTAATTGCCTTGCGCGAGCTGGCTCAGGGGAAAATAGGGCTGGAAATTCTCAACATGGGGTCTATCTAGCTTTACACAATCCAAATATATAGAGACGCTGCATGAGTGTTCCCCGTCTCATTTAGCCTACATTATGAGTCAATTGGAGAGGCAGAAAACTAAGGAAATTCCTGTGCGTGCAAAAAGCCAGTCGGATTCCTCTGCTTCTATCTCTGAGGCGGAATTGTTGTTCCATGAATTAGCCGGTTATCTAAAGCCGGAAGATATTTCTCAGCTTCAAAATGCTTATCTTTTTAGCCAAAGTGCCCATTCTGGGCAATACCGAGAATCTGGTGAGCCTTACATTTTCCATCCTCTAGCGGTAGCTAGCATACTTGGTAAGCTGCATTTAGATACTCAGACACTAACCGCAGCTTTGCTTCATGATGTAATGGAAGATACCCACATTTCTAAATCTGAAATCAGCGATAGATTCGGGAAAGCAGTAGCGGATTTAGTGGATGGCGTTTCTAAGCTTGATAAGATTGAGTTCCAGACTCATATGGATGCTCAGGCGGAAAATTTTCGCAAGATGCTACTGGCAATGGCACGTGATGTACGTGTCATACTCATCAAGTTAGCGGATCGGCTTCATAATATGCGAACGCTAGAAGTAATGAGGCTTGATAAAAGGCGTCGTACAGCACGTGAAACGATGGAGATTTATGCGCCCATTGCTAACCGGCTAGGTCTAAACAATATCTATCAGGAGTTGCAAGAACTCAGCTTCCATAACCTTTTTCCGACACGCTACAAGGTTTTGGCTAAAGCAACTAAGGCAGTTCGTGGTAATCGACGAGAAATATTAAAGAAAATTCTTGAAGCGATCAAGCAATGCTTGCACGAAGCAGGGATCGATACAAAAGTGAACGGGCGAGAAAAGCAGCTCTATAGCATCTACAAGAAGATGGTAGAGAAGCACCTCACATTTTCCGAGATATTTGACATTTATGGTTTTCGTGTGGTCGTAAAGGATATACCTTCGTGCTATGTTGCACTTGGTGCACTACATGGTTTGTATAACCCTATTCCTGGGAAATTTAAAGACTATATTGCTATTCCTAAGGCAAACGGATACCAGTCATTGCACAGCACCCTATTAGGGCCATATGGCACTCCTCTTGAAGTGCAGATTCGTACTGCTGAGATGCATCGGATTGCCGAATCTGGCGTTGCTTCACACTGGTTATATAAGAGTTCCGATTCCGATTTAGGTGATATGCATTTGAGAACTCACCAGTGGTTACAGAGCTTGTTGGAAACCCTTAGTGATACTGAAGATTCATCTGAATTTCTAGAGCACCTTAAAGTTGATCTATTTCCAGGAGAAGTTTACGTATGCACCCCTCAGGGAAAAATTCTGATGTTGCCAAAAGATTCAACAGCTGTAGATTTTGCATATGCTGTTCATACCGACATCGGTAATTGCTGCGTGGCTGTAAAAATTAATGGAGAGAATTCGTCCCTACGAACGAAACTCAGAAGTGGAGATCGCGTTGAGATTATTACGTCATCACATGCAGGACCTAACCCTGCATGGCTTACTTACGTGGTCACTGGTAAAGCACGTACTCATATTCGATCTTTTTTAAAGACTATGCAATTCGAAGAGTCTGCCGAACTCGGGAAACGTATGCTAAATCAAGCATTGTTATCATTTAATGTTGATCCACAAACTATAAGTACTGTTCAGTGGGAGAAACTTGTACGGGAAAGCGGTGCTAAATCAAAACAAGAGTTACTAACAGAGCTGGGACTAGGGAAGCATTTGCCGGCTATAGTTGCAAAGCGCTTGGCGAAACCTGGAGAGCTTATTTTTAGGTCAAGCGGGGTAAATGATGCTATTGCTATTCTTGGGACTGAGGGTGTGGCGGTACAATTTGCAAAATGTTGTCACCCGATTCCAGGTGATCCTATTGTTGGGTTTATTAAGAAAAATCAGGGACTAGTGATTCATATACATGATTGTTCATCAATTTCTAAAAACCGCAATAATAAGAGCAATTGGTTGGACGTAACATGGAGCCAAGATATAACTAAACTTTTCGAAGTTAGCATCAAAATGGTAGTCGCAAATCAGCGTGGTGTGTTAGCTAGGGTTGCCGCAGGTATTGCTGAAGCTGGATCTAATATTGACAATATTTCGATGGAAGGTGATGGTGCCCATACCACTATACATTTTACCCTACAGGTTAGTAACCGTCAGCATCTTGCGCAGTTAATGCGTAGTCTGAGACATATTCGCGAAGTGGCAAGAATTACCCGAGTGAGAGGATGACCTGTAACTACATTCTTTTTATTCAGTATGTGTTAGAAGATGCCGAAGTAGGAGTTATACAAAACAACCGGAATATCTGTCATAATTTGTACTGCTATGGATGATGAAAATATATTAAACCTTGATTTTACAGTGACAGAAGGTTGGTCTTCTGGTCCTGAGAGCTCGATTAATTTTGAAGATTTACCTTCTAACATCAAAGAGTTACTCAGTCAGGCTACTAACGAGATTGAGATGGCGATTAAGAAACTTGAGCAGGCTGTAGAATCTGATCTGGTTAAAGAGCCTAGTTGGCAGATGTTGGCCTATTTATATTTAGGAACTAACCAGTTGGATGATTTTAGTAGTCTTAATAGGCGGTATGAGGAGACCTTTGGTACGCCTATTTCTGTCAATGTTCCTCAGAAAGGGGTACAAATAGTTCCCGAACGCGTTGTTTTTGAAATGCCTCAAAAAATCGTACGTGGCTCTTTGCCTAATATTATTTTAGTACAGAAAGCGTGCGTTTCCTCTAGGGGCGCCATGCTAAATTTTTCAAACGTAAATGGTGCTGATACTAATGGGCTTAAGGAGCTTGCTGAGTTTTTTGAAAATTTACCTCTTGATGAAACAAGGCCAGAGGTATCAGGTATTGACAGCTTTATATCTAGTTTAGAAAAGGCGGCTAATGACACTACTGGAATTCAAGAAATGTGGAGTATGTTGTTCGCGTACAGGCGTTTTTGTAATGATGTGGATGCTTTTGATGAGCTTGCAATTAAATTTGCTGTACGCTTTTGTATCTCACCACCATCCTGGTAAGAAAGCGTAGTACACAATGGGCCAGACGAGCTGAGAATACATCAATACAACCACTTAGTTCTTCATTGTATTAAGACAAACATCTTTTTTTGACCTAAAATAGGCGCTCAATACTGGTTTTAAACCCATCTTAATGATTCATAATCAACTTTCGTTAATAACAGCCATTTTAAGTTGAATCATGTCATGCATGGTGTATCCAATGCCACCAATACCATAACCAGATACTCGGCGCCCTGCAAATGGCATCCAATCAACGCGGAAGGCTGTGTGGTCATTAACCATAACCGCAGTTGCATCAAGCCGTTTTATACAATCATTAGCCACATTTAAATCACTGGTATAGACCGCTGCCTGGAAAGCCATATTTAGGCTATTAGCACGTTCTATGGCCACCATGCGATCTGTATATGAATACAAACAAATTACCGGACCAAAGACTTCCATAGTAGATATTTTTGTATTTATAGGTGGGTTAAGAATAATCGTTGGGGCATAAGTTGTATTACTAAGTTTTTTCCCGCCGGTAAGTAATTTTGCGCCCTTGCGCACTGCTTCCTGTATCCAGTCATCTACTCGATCTACCTCACGAGGTGAAATTAATGGCCCAATTTCGGTATTCTCATCTGTGGCATCGCCCACCTTTAGTTTAGATGCGCCGACTGACAGACGTTCTGCTACATCATCTATAATAGATGAATGAACAAATACACGCTGCACAGAAACACATACTTGCCCAGCATGATAGAACCCACCTTTAAGTAGTGATGGGATAGCTTTATTCAAATCAGCTGTTTCATCTACAATTACTGGTGCTGCACCACCGTGTTCTAATGCACAGCGTACGCCGGGAGCTAATTTTCTCTTTAATCGCCAGCCTACTTTTGCGGAGCCAATAAAAGTAAAAAAATTAATCTTTTCACTTGTAACTAGTATCTCTGCCACGTCGTTATTACATATACAAACTTGACACCAATCCTTGGGTAATCCAGCTTCGTGCACTAATTCAACCAGCCGAATACAGTTTAACGGTGTGGTTGATGCGGGCTTCACGATAATCGGGCAACCCACAGCAATTGCAGGAATGACTTGATGAATAATCAAGTTTAGCGGATGATTAAAAGCACTCACTGCTACCACAACCCCAATCGGCTCATAGGTGGTATAGGCTTTTCTACAGATTGATGCTGCACTATGCCCCATTGGAATTTCTTTACCGCACATAATATGGGGGAGATCTTCTGCTGCAAGACGAATTCCATCGATCGCCCGGGTAACTTCTACACGTGCATCTCTCAGTGGCTTCCCTCCCTCTTTTGCAATTAATAAGGCAAAATCTTCTGCTTCTTTCTCCACTAGTAAAGCTAGTTTGTTCAAAATAGCTATTCGCTCATGATGTTCTTTCCAACCATCACGGTTTTTAAATAGTGCTACCGCCTTTACTAGCATTATTCTTACATCTACGGCTGTTTGCATCTGAATCGTTTTAATTAGAGAACCATCGAACGGTGAATTCACGTCCAATGACGGGGCTTCTTTTGTTTCTGCTGGTTTTGTCATATCACATAAACTTTTTCTTTTAACTCATCAATAAGAGTTTTAGTATTTTTTAAGTAATCTACGGGTGAATCGACTAGATGCACACCACCTTCATTAAAACATTGTTTTATAACTGGAACAAAACTCTCGGTACTCTCTACTCGGTGATTTTTTGCACCGTAGATATTTTCATACATAACAAAGTCTGGATTTTGAACTCTAAGCCAAAGTCTTTATAGCCCATAGCATATTGTTTCCAAAGAATCATTCGGCATGAGCTATCATCCAAAATAAGTACAATCATATAGAGTTTGATACGAACAGCAGTTTCTAGTTCTTGGCTGTTCATCATGAAGCCACCATCTCCACAAATTGCAATTACTCTGCATTCAGGATATAAACGTGCTGCTTCCATCGCTGAAAACAATCCCCCAACCATAGTGGCAAGAGCACTATCAAGTAATACAGTATGGCTTGGCAGAGAGATAGCAAACCACACCTCATATACCCCGTTATCTTAATGCAATAATGCCATTGGGTGGCATGGCTTTATGCACATATGCTACAAAATGTTGTTGGTTTCATCGGAAAGTCATTATATTTCGCGCGTTTATTCATACGTGCATATAGTTCTTTTTTCACACGGGCAAACTAGAAATAGTCGCGCCCCAAATTATCTAGCTCACTAGTCAAACGTTCTATAGAAAATACAATACCACCTACAACCTCCAGTTGCGAGAAATAGACATTATCTACAACGGCTGAGCTAAACTTAATGTAAATCACTTTTTTATCACCATGTTCCATAAAAAAGGTGGTTTCTAAACAAAATCATGGCCTACATTGATGATTAGATCGGAGCGATTAATCGCACAGTGAATATAATCATTCTCAGAAAGGGGAGCAGTCCCGATAAATTTAGGCAGGCTCTCATCTACAAAGCATTTACCCATCTGTGCATTAAAGAAATACGTACCTGTTTTTTTGACAAAACTATAAAAGGTGCCATGTGCTTCTTTACGATTTGTTCTGGCACCGATAAGTAATAATGAGTATTTAGCTGTCTTTATCCCTCTGCTACTTCTTTAATGATGCAATCATCAGCTATTTGGATATGAGCGTGGCTTTTTTAAAAAATGAAGTGGGTCTTTATATCAGCGGGTTCACCCGCAATATCTTCCGGCAACTTGAGATGGACTGCGCAGGGCACCCTTCCTCTGCCTGATGGAACGCCTCACGCACCGTGCCAGGTATGATGTTCGCACTTGTAATCTGTTTTGAATATTTAGTAAGGGGGTTCATCATGCTCACTACATCAATAATTTGGAACTGACCTTGCTTACTGTGCTTGATAGGTTTCTGTCCCGTAATCATCATCAGTAGAAAATCTCCAAGTTGAGCATAAGCTCCTGGTGTGACAAAGTTTGTTGCACCACAAGGCCAAGAGTGTAAATACAAACACCGGTCTTGCCGGTTAACCAACCATAGGTTGCAGCCATAAATGCCGCACCTTGCTCATGACGAGTAAGTATTAGTTTGATGTTTGATTTACGTAAAGATTCTAGAAAATCAAGACGATCTTCACCGAGAATACTATAAATTATTTCGACTCCTTCATTTTCAATTGCCTTGATAAAAAGATCTGAAGCATTCATTCTGATTTTTGACATTGATAATTCCTCTTGTGGAGCTGCAGTTATGGGGAATTTATATAGTATTAATATCCAACTACCAGTGATTGGAATTTGCTTGCTGCCAATGCTTTTTCCATACTTTAGGTATAGTGACATCTGTAAGCAGACACTGGTTTATGATGCTAGGATAGAGTTCAGCATAACTCTTGGTCTCAGCAACATTCACACGGTGGTTAATATGCCAGGGTTGAATCTCATTTAGATTGTTTAGCCCGACTGATGCAACTAACCTCATCAAGTTTTTTATCATTGATGCATGATAGTTTGCTACTCTGGTCGATTTGTCATAAACATCTAGTGCCTTGTAGCGATTTGGATTTTGTGTGGCTATGCCTGTCGGACAAGTATTTTCATTACACCTTCGTGATTGAACACAACCTAGAGAGAACATCATCGCACGTGCTGAATTTATCGTATCTGCACCCAATGCCATTAGCCGTAGTATGTGAAAAGCGGAAGCTACTTTGCCTGCAGCAATAATTTGAATTTGATCTCGTATCCCGATCCCAATCAAGGCGTTATTGACAAAATTAAGCCCATCACGCAATGGAGTCCCAATGGAATTTACCATCTCAATGGGTGCGGCACCGGTACCACCTTCAGCGCCATCAACAGTAATAAAATCAGGTGTAATACCCGTTTCGAGCATTGCTTTACAAATTGCTAGGAATTCTGTTTTTTTACCGATACAGAGTTTAAAACCAACAGGTTTTTCTCCAGAGCATACGCGTAATTTGACGATGAATTCAAGTAATTCAATAGGGGATGAAAAGGCTGAATGCGCCGGAGGAGACACCACATCATGCCCCATTGGCACATGACGGATGGCAGCAATTTCTTGAGTTAATTTAGCTGCTGGCAATATGCCGCCGTGTCCTGGTTTTGCGCCTTGTGATAGCTTGATCTCAATCATTTTTACAGCATTATGAGCAACTTTTTTTGTAAATAATTCCTCATCAAAACCACCATCAGAATTACGGCAGCCAAAATAACCGGTTCCAATTTGCCATATTAGATCGCCACCATACTCTAAATGGTAGCGACTAATCCCTTCCTCGCCAGTATTGTGTGCAAAGTTTCCGATCTTAGCGCCTTTATTTAGAGCCATAATGGCATTCTGGCTTAAGGCACCAAAACTCATCGCGGAGATATTTAATGGTGAGGCATCATAGGGCTGATTACTACCAGTTCTTCCGAAGCGGACTCTCGGATTTTTATCGTGTACAGACGTGGGCGAAAGAGAGTGATCAATCCACTCATAGCCATTTCGGTAAACATCAAACTGGGTACCAAAGGACCGCGTGTCACATTGTCCTTTGGCACGCTGATAGACTAGTTCCCTAAATTCCCGATTAAACGGCGTACCGTTGGTGTCATTTTCAACAAAATATTGTTGGATCTCTGGTCGTATGGATTAAAACAGAAAGCGAATACGCCCAATTACAGGATAAAGTCGCAAAATCGTGTGTTCAGTTTGAACCATGTCATGGATGCCAAGACCAATTAAAGGCAGAATAACCATGAAAAGCCAGAAAGCATTCGTCCAGAGTAACGCCAATAAAACTATCGAGAGAGATAATAAGATTGAAATTAATATAAATAGTTGACGAACAGTCATGTTTAGCACTCCATTCGCTGCGTAGCGAATCACAATACAAGGTAGTTATTAGCAAGGGTCAGGTTTCAACTCAAAGCTGGTACTCAAGAATCATTTATCTATTGAGGACATTATGTCCATAGCAACTTTCATTAGTTTCTTATTCACATGCTGATTTATATATTGAGTTGTTCTGAGTTACGCATTATTTGTAACAAATCCTTTGGTTTACACATGAAGCAAACTGGTATTGTAATCGCGCAGATCAAATGATTCTTTATCTTAACTTCCGTCACAGTTAAGTAGATAAATAAATTTCTACCTTATTAAATATAATTAGCTACTGATATACAGTTTAACTTGGATCTGAAATATAAGTTGTAACAACTATATACAGGTATTGAAATGATAAAGTTACAAAAAATTAAATTTGTAATGATTTTTATCGGGAAAAACTTCATGGAGAGCTATCTACAGCCAGATTAAATGTTGCGGAGCGATACTTAAAGGTATTGATTTACTGGTAGAATAAAGTTCGAGCTTTAACTGGTATTTGAGTTATAAGATAATACTCAATACTATAAAATTCACGTGCTAATGAGAGCAGATAGATAATATTGGTCTGATCATTAGCTATCGTTCGTAGGATAGGACAGGGGCAAGCCATTTTTCTGCTTGTTCCAGTGTCCAGCCTTTTCGTTTCGCATAGTCTTCCACTTGATCTTTACCCACTTTTCCGACAGCAAAATAGCTGGCCTCCGGGTGTGAGAAATAAAAGCCTGATACTGCTGCTGTAGGAATCATAGCATAGGATTCTGTCACGATAATGCCAGCATTATCTGGAGCCCTCAATAATTCAAACAATGGACCCTTTTCAGTATGGTCAGGACAAGCTGGATATCCAGGCGCAGGACGAATGCCGCGATATTTTTCAGAAACGAGTTCTTCGTTGCTCAGAGCCTCATCCTTGGCATAACCCCAGAATTCGCGACGTATCCGTGAATGCATATGTTCAGCAAAAGCCTCAGCTAAACGGTCGGCAAGTGCTTTTAGTATGATGCCATTATAGTCATCATGCGCATCTTCATATGCTTTTACTCTTGCATCAATACCAAATCCAGTAGATACCGCAAATGTTCCAATATAATCTTGAATACCAGTTTCCTTTGGGGCAATAAAATCCGCAAGACCTAAATTAGGTCGCCCTGATGGCTTTGTAGTTTGTTGTCGAAGAGTATGATAATTCATTGCAATTTTAGTGCGTGCTTTGTCAGCATATATCTCAATATCGTCGCTGTTTACTGAGTTAGCAGGGAACAGGCCGTATACTGCATTAGCAGAGAGCCATCTTTGCTCGACGATTTTTTTCAGCATGGCTTGCGCATCACGGAATAGACTGCTGGCAGTTTCACCTACTATACTGTCTCGTAGGATTTCAGGATAACGCCCGGATAATTCCCAAGCCTGAAAAAACGGGGTCCAGTCAATATAGGGTACTATTTTTTCAAGTGGATAGTTTTTCAAAGATCTCACCCCAATGAAATCTGGTTCTGGGGGGGTGTAGTTTTTCCAATCAGTTTTAAGTGCATTTTTTCGGGCTTCTAGTATCGTCAACATAAGAGCCTGCCCTTTTTTATTCTTGTGTTGAGTTCTAACTTTCTCGAACTCAGCTTTGATATCGTGAATATAATTTTCCTTTAAATCCTGCGAGAGTAGCTTACTGCATACACCTACAGCACGGCTCGCATCTGGCACCCATACGGTGACACCACTATAATGGGGCTCTATTTTTACAGCTGTATGTACACGGGAAGTGGTTGCTCCACCAATCAATAAGGGAATCGTAAATCCCTCTCGTTGCATTTCTTTGGCTACATGTGCCATTTCTTCCAGTGAGGGGGTAATCAGTCCTGACAGACCGATAATGTCAGCTTGTTCACGGCGTGCTGTTTCCAGAATTCGCGCACAAGGGACCATCACACCCATATTCACTACTTCATAGTTATTGCACTGAAGTACTACTGTAACAATATTCTTGCCTATATCATGTACGTCGCCTTTAACCGTGGCAATGACAATCTTCCCGTTTGGTTTTGAGTCACCAGATTTTTTTGTGTCTTTCTCAATAAATGGCAGAAGATGCGCTACAGCTTGTTTCATTACACGTGCAGATTTCACAACTTGCGGCAAAAACATTTTTCCAGAACCAAATAAATCACCAACTACATTCATCCCGTTCATTAGTGGTCCTTCGATAACCTGTATTGGGCGCCCACCTTGATTGATTATTTCAAGTCTTGCTGCCTCCGTATCTTCCACGATATAGTTAGTGATGCCTCTTACTAGGGCATGGGTTAATCGCTGTTGGACTGGCTCATTACGCCAAGTTAGATCCTCAATATTTTCTTTACTTTGTCCTTTGAAACTCTCGGCGAATTCAACCAGTCTTTCAGTTGCATCAGGGCGCCGGTTG
>SPBV01000315.1 GCA_004525885.1 Nitrosomonadales bacterium | reverse complement strand
GTCACATGCGCAGCCAGAATATAATGAAACGCGCGGTGAGTTGCTCTATTCAATACACTGTAAGTCATGCCATTCTTCAATAGTACATTGGCGCGAGAAGACGTTAGCTACAGACTGGACAAGCTTGAAAGCTCAGGTGTCTCGCTGGCAGAGTAACATTGGGCTTGGTTGGGGAGAAGATGACATAACTGATGTCACGCGCCACCTGAATTCAGTCTATTATCATTTTCAGGTTACTAATAAGAAAGATCTTGCGGAAGGTAAGGAGTCTTATCCATCCGATATTCCTTGATTTCGTAGCACAAATTGGCGCTCTGTTTCAGAGTGTCTTAGAAATACCTGATCGTACCCTTAATGTCTATATCGCCCGAATGCCTGTCCGATCATCAAGAAAACCCTTCGTATGCAGTTACTTTACAGTCAATGGCAATAATATGTGTTGCCATAATTTTGTAACATACAATTTTTTGACAGTAAAAAACTTAGTGTGCTTTCCTATCAGTGCTCTTATCTCGTTTATTAAATTTAACTAACCAGGGCATTGCTCTGTTGTTATTCCGGCCGATTGCGCTAACTCCGTAGTATCTATCCAATTTATAGAAGCATCCATATCCTTTATTTGAAAGAAAATTCGCCCTTCATGGCTATGGGGTAGAGAAGAAGTAAGTAAGTTTCTAAGGAATATACAACAATAAAAGCCACCGTTATATTGCGACCCTTATATATAGAGAAAAGATAACCCATTGGTAGCTTCCTAACAAGTAGTTAATTAATAACAGTTGCCTGCGACTGTTTGCTTTTTTAATATAGACGATCTACATGTTGCTTACAATTCGATCCAATAACAGGCGATCATTTTAGTGGTATTTCTTGGAGTATCTGAAGGAAATTGAAGTGGCTATTCAACAAGATGAGCTAAACCAATGAAAAACATCGCAATTGTGTTTTACCATGACAGCATTCAGAGGTTGGTAATAAATGGCCCGAAGGGCAATTATCTTTGTCAGGAGAAGTGAGATCCTCTCGAGATAAGAGGAATGGATTGTAACTACAGTTTAGGAAACTTAAACCGTTTCCCTACAGGCGACACATTGAATATCTACCTGCAGGGTTCATAATATTATTATTTGCAAGTATGCATTGTACCGTCGGTTGAATCCTTGACTTGATCACCTGATTTTTTGTCCTTGCAGGCCATTTCGTTCAAAATTTCCTGAGCAGGTTTATCTTCCAGCGCCCTTTCTGCTGTAGATTTCTTATCAATATCGAGCTCGTCCCCGGCTATAGCGATTGAGCTAATCATAAATACAGCAGCAGCAGCAGCAAGTAATAACTTGTTCATCCTTGTTTCTCCTTTTCTATTTTATATTCGGTATATAGATTGTGAATCCAATTTTAAGAAAAAACAACAGTATTTTCGTGTAACAGGACCCTAGCACTCAACAATACCAAGGACGATGATATAAATCAATTTATTTTAAATGGTGATAGTAGAAAAAGCTCATGATAGAACTAAAAAATCTACTAGGAACAGTTTTTATTCGTTAGGTCTACTTATAAGATAGCGAATTAAGTAAACGCCAGAGTCTGGGACGGTATCTGGCATCCTATAAATTAGAGCGTAGGAGATTATCAATGAGCATACTCAAAGAAAGTATTTTTCTACCATTATTGGGCATATTCATGGTTATGCTTACCGCATGCGCTCCAGAGGTTGGTAGCGATGGGTGGTGTGCAAATATGAATGAAAAACCTAAAGCAGATTGGACAGTAAATGAACTAGGAGATTTTGCAAGGCATTGTATTTTAAAATAAACACTAAACCCTGGATTGGTATCTGCCTACTATACATCTCGTTGTTAGTAGCAGTGTAGGGAAGCATAAGTGCAAATAATATTAGCAAAGCAACAAATACAAAAATTGCTTTATATGGTGTCGTACTCTTTTGAATATTACATACTTCCACTGAATTATAAGATATGGCAGGGTACCAGATGCGCCGATAGGAGAGCACTAGTGCGATTATTGCTACAACATGAAAAATGGGCGGGACTATTCAGCAATCGTTTTAATATATAAAATTGTTGCGCTACCCAGGCTAAGTGTGACTAGTAAAAGTGGTCCGAGACAGAGCATATTGAGACAAGAATTGCTGCTACTTCACCAGTATAAAGAGAGACCCGTTGAGTATGTATAGTTTCTTTCTGTTCCATATAAAAAACTATACATAT
>SPBV01000167.1 GCA_004525885.1 Nitrosomonadales bacterium | reverse complement strand
TCTATGTGAACAAAATTAGATTCCGGGTAGTATCCAACCCCCCCAACTTTTAGAGACAATGCAGCTTCGCGTAAGTTAGATAGTGAACATTCAGGCAGACGAATGTCAATCGCTTTACCTTGAATATGTAAACTTTTATTAGCTACTTTATTACTATGCGCAGCTAACATTGTGTTAGTTTTAGGGGATCTATATTCTGAAATAACATGGAATTCATTGCGTGTGTCTATTTGGTCATGTAGGAGTTGTAATGCATCTAGTAGGCGAGTATCAATTGCATGTAATTCACCAGTACGGTGGTCACGCAGTAGGTTCTCAATTACTTGAAGTTCTTCAGGGATGTAATTTCCTTCTACCCAGTAAGTAGATCGAACCCTTTCTCCGGTATGTAAATTGAGAAAGGCTAATTGCTTTTCTCCTATGTTCATGGTACTTGCGCAGACAGATGGCAGGGATAACATTGTGCACATGCCAATTCCTGCTTTTAAAAAATGTCGTCGACCAACCCCTAATTCTGATAGCGGTTGATGCTCGTGATCGATAGTTTTTCGTAAAATCATTCAGAGTCTTCCAGTCAATGTTAGGAAGTAAAAAAATTTATGCTGTTTCTTTTAATTAGTAGCAGATCCCAGTATAAATACCAAAGAGTATAGTGTAAATCAGGTGCGTTTTGCCCATCATTATTCGGTGAAAAATGAATATTTCCTGATGATCAAACCATACCGTAAGGTATATTGTGTTTATCGGCAAGCTTTTTGCCAAGTTTATAATTATAGGTTAGTACCTTGCTATCTGTGAAAGTTCATTTTTCGATCGTGGCTGAGGCCATTTTTACACAAGAAACTTAAAATAATTTGTATGTGGCTCATCAAATTTGTATGTGACTCATCAATAATGCAGGGGCAAGCTCATGCCTGCAACGTGATTTACAATTGAGGCGACCTTGAAGAATCTTTATCTATTTATTATCAAATTATTGTGTTTATTTTTCTCACAGGTGAACCCAGTCACCGCTGAGGGAAACTCAAATATACGTAGTTGGGTCGAGCATATCAAGACAGGTAACTGTACCAAGGACACAGATTGTCTGATTTCATCGGCTATTCTCTTGCCGGAACTGTATACAAAATATAACTACCAGCCCATATAGACAAACCGGATTCTGTCAGGCAACTTCTCGATGCAATCGAGAATAGTTATCATGATGGTCTTACTCCGGAGGACTATCACCTGTCCCTCATTCAGCAGTTACAGAGAGCACTCGTAGCAAAACCAAATCCAACTAAACAGGCCAAACTAGATGTCGTACTGACTGATAGTCTGGTTAGGCTTGGTTATCATTTGTTGATCGGCAAAGTCGATCCAGAATCATTGGATAGTAACTGGGATATGGACCGGAATCTGCTAGAAATGGATTCCATACTCAAGATGTCTACTGCTATTGATGATGCACAGGTCACTAGGTTGGTAGCCAGTTTCCGCCCACAGGTAGATTTTACCGCGACCTACTGCAAGCGCTAGCTAACTATCGTAAGATCCAAGCCGAAGGGGGGTTGGCCACAGGTGCCTGCTGGTGCGATGTTGAAATCAGGTATGGTCAATCCAAGAGTTCTCACCATTCGTCAGCGTTTGGCCGTCACTGGAGATATGTCAACACTCAGCATGGAATCAGCTTTATATGATGATGATGTTAAGACTAGTGTGGAGAAATTCCAGCAACGGCATGGCCTTGAGGTCAACGGTCTAGTCGACAAAGTTACCTTGGCGGCGATGAATGTGCCGGTCGAGGGGCGTATTGGCCAGCTTCGGGTGAATCTTGATCGAGCGCGCTGGGTGTTACATGATCTACCGCAGAATTTTGTGATGGTCGATATTGCTGGTTTTAATGTCCAGTATATACGCAGTGGTCAGGTGGTTTGGAAAACCCGTGCGATTGTCGGCAAAACCTACCGAAAAACACCTGTTTTTCGTAGTAATATTCGCTATATCATATTCAATCCAATTTGGACGATACCGCCAACAATTCTAAGAGAAGACATTTTGCCGAAGATTAAACGGGACCCAGAATACCTGCGAAATAAAAATATGGTAGTGCTTGATCAACTAGGCAAGCAGATTGATTCTGCAACAATTGACTGGTCACAGTACCCAGGCAATAGTTTTCCCTACCTGATTCGCCAGCAACCAGGTCCGAAAAATACGCTGGGACGCGTCAAATTTATATTCCCTAATAAACATGCAGTGTATTTACATGACACGTTAAAAAAATCCGGATTCGAACGGGCAGAGCGCGCGCTTAGTTCTGGTTGTATCCGTATTCAGAATCCATTACATTTTTCCGAATTACTGCTTGCGGACAAGCCGGGCTAGGACAGAGCGAAAATAGATACAGTGGTTGAGTCACGTGAACCCACCCATGTTAACCTGGCCAGGCCGTTAACTGTTATGTTGTTATACTGGACAACAGGGGTGGATTATGAACGCCGGGTGGTATTCAAGCCGGATATCTATGATCGTGATGGTGCAGTGCTCACTGGGTTGAAGGGTGATTTAAATTTAGAGGCAGGAAGATAATTGAGTAGGGGGTGGTGGCATGGTCAATTTTCGAATCGTGAAGCCCTCACAATTTCTAGTCAGTTAACCGCAAATATTTTTTATATTATTCTAAAAGCGAACATTCATTGCAAACTAATGAATAGGTGTGAATACGGCTGCTTAATATACCTATAGGGTTTACTCTATGCATACCTATTTATGAACCAATAATAAGCTCTAAAACTGCAGTAATAGAAAATATTAACCTCTTAATAAGTCATACAACTTATCTCTGTATTCATCTAACTTCTGATTGTCAGCTTGCAGATTATCTGTAATATCGCCATTGAGCTTGGAAATACATAGATCATTAAGAAACGCCATTTCTTCCCGCACTTCCCTTCGTACAACTTCCGATTTTAGTATAAGAAGTTTCTCAGAATCGGCTTGTACAGTTGCAATCTGATCAAGAAGCCTAGAAATGGTAATATAGTTATCCTTGCGACTATTTAGAAATTCTTGCAATTCCTCTAGAAGAGAAACTTTTTTGTTGATATCCATTTTCACTATAACGGATATTTAGACTTAAATATTAAGGTTAAGGATAGCTGTAAATATCTGCTTTGTACCAAAAGCAGATATTTAAGCAGGTTAGAGTGGCTAGCGTTGTTAGAATTGAGTTATCCAGTACTAGTTTGTCTAATCTGGCAATTAAATCTAATCGCTAATTTTTGCCTGATACAGACGGCCTATCTATTTGCCTTTAGGCCTAACAACAAAAACAGCACAAGGGGCGTGCCTGACAACGAACTCTGCAACACTACCCATGGCAAATCTTTTCCATCCAGTGTAGCCATGTGTTCCGAGGACAATAAGACCCGCGTCATGTTCTTCTGCAACGCGAACGACCTCATGACCTGGGTCGCCTTCGGTAAAGATAGTCTCAATTTTAATACCAATAGATTTTGCTAGTTCACTTAGGGCATCTTTTCCTCGTTGTCTGGACTTCTCAAGGTCTTCATCGTGCCCGTCAGACGCTATGTAATAGTGTGAAGGAAGATTCCATGCGCTTGGATCAAATACGTGCAGGGCTTTAAGTTCCGCTTTGTAAGTTTGAGCCAATAGCAAAGCATGGTTACTAGCTTCTTTGGAAGTGTCCGAAAAGTCCGTAGCTAGGATAATTCTTTTAATGGATGATTCCACGTTGATCTCCCTGTTGTATTAGGCATACTTGTATGCCAAAGTTTACGAGTTAACCCACAAATTATCGCGACATTTAATAACTCATTCAGCTATTACTAATATTACATAATTCTAAAATACAAATCACCCATATTTTGGTATACGAATTTCTGATTGCTATACTATTCTATGTTTTTTCTTTCTCTGTATGCTGCGGCTTTCGCACGATTACCGTAAATAGCTATACAACACCGGTAGCGTGTGTGGTTTTGACTAATATCAAGAACCCACAGTATACATTTCGGACCTCTACAACGTTTTATATTTCCAAATTCATTTCGGCAGATAAATTTACCTATAGCGTGCGCAAGCGGAAACAACAATGTGCTAGGAGAGTCCCAACGACATTGTTGTTTCCAAAGAAATATTGTTTCCTTTTCATCAATATTCTCCTCCTGATTGTACAAATTTCTTACTTCAATCT
>SPBV01000025.1 GCA_004525885.1 Nitrosomonadales bacterium | reverse complement strand
GTGTGCTTCTTGTTTACCTTACGGACTGAGCGCTCTATCGATACACAGCTGCTAGTAAATCGGCTGTATTATCCACCCAACGTGTTGATGCCAGAGAACGTACATGGAGTTTGTCAATGTGATTTTGATGCTTCACTCCAGATGCTATGTAGTGCGTCCCACATACTTTTGCGTATAGTGTTCTGGTAAAGTGTATTATCGCTCAAACCACTCATCAAACGGCGCTGTGCCTTGCCAAGATTGTGATAGGGCATGCTCATAAAAAGATGATGCGTAGCATGGTAACGCAGACCTACGGGGGCCCATAACGCAGTAATAAATAAATTACCGGGTATGTTGTTTGAATCAAGATATTGCTCGATAAATCCCATCTTGCGATTTCCGGGATTACGGTAAGCATGTGCGGAAAGCGTACGTAACGAGTTCAGAAGAAAAATGGCCGTACCAACTAAATACCAGAGAACCAGAACCTTAAACGGAAGAATCTCAAGTATGACGCACGTAATGACTGTTGTAGCAAATACAAAAGTCGAGAATTCCTGTAGTTGCCAGTATTTGTCGTTTCGGATACAGTCCTTCGGGCGCTTATAAGTTGGGTTTATGGTAAGTGAGGACGCTCGTTCCCAACAAAATTTACGTAGCGGTGGGACCATATAAGATATTGGTGTAAGCAATAAATAACGGCTGAGAAATATTATTGGTAAAAAGATAGAAAATAGTACATAGCCAACCATCAATATAGGATTATTTGTCGCGAAAGGAATATACTCACCATCTTCGCTGGTGCCATAGACGTCAGGTTTATGGTGGTCATAATGCACGCCGTCATAGGTAAAAGACGGAATCAATAGCGGTATGCCACTAGTGAGGTTCCATACCAGACGGAATATCTTGAATGTACCTTTTTTCAAATGCGCAAGCTCGTGAATGAAGATTGCCGCGCGGTAATGAGCTAACACTGCAATAATAAATACCACAAATTGCCAAGCAGAGAACAGCGGTATAAGCAAGAGCATCACAAAGGCAACCCATCCCAGTGAGATATGAAAAAGAAAATCTAGCCAGTAGATCAGGGGATTCGGAGTCATCAAGTCACGGACAAGATTGTGCGCTTCACGGAATGGGAACTCCTGATTGACTTTTGGTATGCTGTTTGAAATCTCTATCATGTAGCCAGTTCTTCCATAGTTAGATTAAGGTATCTATATTTTCGGGGTTGATATTATCGCATGTTATTACTTAACCCAATTTGTTGTTTGCTGCTAGTTTGGACTATAAGTCTAAAATTACATCACCACTGAAAATCTATGAATAGCTCTTGGCTCGGCATAGCGGGGAATGACATGAAAAGGAGCACCCTAGTCGAGCATCAGTAACATAAGATTATTTGGTTTGCCGTGATTAAATGTATGTACCAGATCGGATTCTATCTGTATTGTTACTTTACATAGCGATTAAAACTAGCATGGTAGGAATACTACCGCTACCTTGGGATGAATTCGCAGAGTAGGGCACCACCTGAAAGCGAAGCTTAAGTGAGAGCCAAAACCATATATCACAAACTATAATATGCTGAATTAGCAGTAGATTTTTAACTTGACTATAAACACCAATTTCTTGTTTCAGCAATTTTCTATTCTTAGTGAAATAATCCCTCTTATGAAACAATTTCCCAAGAGAATTGTAAGTCAAAACTTGGATTAAATTTTAGCAGCCAACCATTGGCCAAAAATGTTTGGATAAAAAGCAATAAACCAGATATCCTCTTAGATTAATCTGCTTTCCCCGCTACCACCAATTTTACGGTTGCCAATATGCGTTCATTTCTTATGAATATTCTGTCAGAAGCTATTGCAACGCTTTATAGTTTAAAAGGAGGCTATACAAAAGTAAATGTTAGGGGTCAGTCCATACGTGTAGTCGTGGATAATTTGCGGACGCTTCAGCGAGCAAAAACTTATTCTATTAAAGAACCGGATACATTGGATTGGCTTGATAGCTTTGAACCCGACTCGTGTTTTTTTGATTTAGGCGCAAATATTGGCCAATATTCTTTATATCCCAGCAAGAAATTTGGCAATAAAATCCAAGTGTACGCCTTTGAGCCTCAATGCATTAATTACTATCTACTCAACAGTAATATATATTTAAATAAACTTGAGAATAATATTACGGCTTATGGCGTCGCCATATCTGGAGTTAGTAGGTTCTCCAAACTATATATTCCTAAGTTTATCGCGGGCGGAAACCGTTCCCAATTTGGAAAAGAAGATTTTAACACCATGAAAAGACCAGCTAGCCATATTCAAGGCATGTTCGGTGTAACGTTAGACGATCTATGCAGTAAGTGGGGGCTACCCTGTCCTAATTACATCAAGATTGACGTCGACGGTATCGAACTTTCTATTTTAAGGGGCGCTAAAAATATACTTAAAAATAAAGAGCTAAAGTCTATTATCGTCGAGTTAGGAACTCTTGAAGAGCAAGAAGAAGCTGTAGATTTGATGGAACAGGCGGGTTTAAGAATAAAATCCAAATCAACCAAAAATTGGGGTGAAACCTGTTTTATATTTGAAAGAAATAGTTAATCGACTTCATTTCTTGATTTCATTTTTTACATTCCCTCAGTATAATATCAACTTGATTCTTGCTTCCTTAGGGACATGGTGAGCCAGATGTATCAATCGAAATTACCATCCATCGACGTGGTGATCCCCGTCTATAATGCACCAGTTTCGACGCAGAACTGCATCAATTCTGTTGTTGCCTGTCTTGGCCAATCAATAAAACACATTCTGATTCAAGACGACGCATCCGACGTTGAGACGCGCGATATGCTCAATCAATTGCCGTATAAATGCGTACGTATCCATCATGCCAAGAAGAATCAGGGTTTCGGCAAGTCGGTAAACGAGGCAGTTTGCCGCTCCGACGCAGACTACGTACTGGTTCTCAATTCGGACACTGTGGCAAACGAAGATTTCTTGCCGCCGCTGTGTGTAGCCTTGGCGGTTGATCCACAGCTTGCAGCCATCATTCCATCTGGAAATTACTATAAAAAGTTTAATCTTAACCAGTATTCTTGCCAACCAGGGGGTTACATTCTAACTCACCGTCTTGGTGGATACGCATTTCTGATCCGGCGCAGTGTCTTCCAGGAAATGTGCGGATTCGACCCAGCATACGGCCGCGGTTATTATGAGGATGTTGACATGGGCCGTCGTCTTATCAAGAGAGGCTGGAGAATTGGTATGCACCCCGGTGCTTATATCTATCATAAGGGTGGCGGATCATTTGGCCGTGGTTTAAGTTATCAAACACTAAAACGGCGTGGCCGTATCACCTATTTTTCACGTTACCCCAAAGCACGACGCAATGTTATGCTAATTTCGGGCAATTGCCCGCTGACAGATTTTCCATTAGACTTTCTAGATGCGATAGATAATGTGTTTCGAGAGGGCGGGGGCGTTCACTGGCTCACGCCGGAACATTCCCCCCAGCTTTTTTGTCTTCATATGACCCACACTACTAGGAGCCTGAGTGCAACTATCAGGCTCTTACTGCGCGGTTTGCTGCGAAAGGACAAACGTGTTTCCGAAGTGTGGATATTGCCTAATGCTTCGCATTTGCAACGTTCACTGTTTTTTTTCCTGGGGCAATTACGCGGGATCAAAGTTCGATCGTGAGAGTGGACTAAGGTAGCGCAGAGCCATACCACTCGATCACATTCTATATAGTCTAGTGAATTGCAAATCAGGGTAAAGGAAGATATTAGAAGGCACAGAGGCAAAAATCTAGTTATCAGCTAATGTCTTGCAAACTTTACTAATGGAGCGTCCAGCTAAGTTTAAATATAGTGCTTTTTTCTAGGACTGTTTTTCTCCCTAATTCCAGAACGAAACTGGATTAGTATAAGTATAAAGGGCATAGCAAAATATTTCTCATTTTCCTATATAGCCCTGTGCGATTCGGTAATACAATCCTCGTAGCTTTTTGTTGTCCCGTATGATAGCTCGATACATTATCGGGCCAGGTTGATCAAGCATAGTGGCAAGGTCATTTCCTAGCTGATCATGCCTAAGATGATCACGTTTCATGCCTACTAGAATAATCGGCCGGTTCGTGGGCAATTGCGGTGGAGACCAAAAATCGTACATGGCGCCACTCTGCTGACCAAACATATTGCGCGAGCGAATATCCATACTATTCTCGCCATGGTTGTAGAAAGACAAGGAAGTCGCAACCGACCACTTACTCATGCCAACAATAATGGGTTCTTTCCCGCTCTGGCGTCGAACATCCTCTACTATATGTTCAACTTCTCGAGTTGTCTCATGCCAGAAATAATGTCGCATAAAGCTAGGGTACGGAACCCCGGGCACTCCAAGTACTACATAGTGTAGTACAAATGCGTAGGCAAATATGGAAACCATAATTGTTGGTTTCCAAGCTGCTCGTAAGTAAATTACCACACTACGCAGATCATCTGCCCGCCCTATCATCCACGCCATTGTAGGAAGCAGCGCAAGCCATACCGGGGTAGTCCAATGAAACTTCGGTGAACCGAACAGGCTGAGCAATAAAAATATTGCCAGTGGCATACCAGCAAATATCGACACAAACAGGCGACGCCTTCGTGCGTACTGGTCGCTGTCGTGATTGCCATTTGATAGCAACGCTAATACTGCGGCAAGGAAGCCCACAGGGGTCAACAGTATTATCATGTACAGAAGTAAGTGATGCACTGAGAATTGATTACCTATTCCTCCGGCCCGCTGTATCTGGAACAAAAACGAAGCCCATTGGTGTTCATTGTTCCAGATGATCACAGGTGAAAACAGCAACAATGCTAGCGTCGCTGCAAGATACGGATGCGGACGGAGCAGCCAGCGGCGTGAGGTCGGATCCAGGATCATGAATAGTAAAGCTGTGAACCCTAGGAGACCAAGCGTATATTTAGACAGAATACCCAAGCCAAACGCAATGCCTATTCCAAGCCAGGCTGAACTACGTCCAGCGATCAATGCCCGTTCCATGTAGTACAGCGTAGCAGCCCAAGCGGCTAACAAAGGCGCATCTGGGGTCATCAACATACCATGAACGAAGCTGATTGGAAGTATAGACAGCAGTAGCATCGTGCGCATTGCAGTTGATTTGTCGTATAGATTGAGTGTTAGTGCATATAGGTAACCCATTGTTACTAGGCTACAAATAAATGCCATGATACGCACCCCAAACTCATTATCACCAAAGATCGAGGTGCCCAGCCAGATCAACCATGCAACCATTGGTGGATGATCAACAAAACTCAAATCCATATGTTGAGCATAATTCCAATAATAAGCTTCATCTGGAATCAGTTGCGCTTGTCCTAGGTAAATCAGACGCAGCAGTAAGGTGAATGCTACAACTCCGACCGAAGCGATGCGCCAGCGCATATCCAAAGTTGGCGGATTTTTAGTTACCGGAAAAACGTAGAAAGCAGATCCTAGATAATTTACAACCGCCGTTGCAGCAATTGCTGGAAAAATTGCTAGTCCGGCTGGCACATGCCAGCCATAGACTAGTAAAGCTAGTACACCACCCCGCAGCAATAATGCAAACACACCAATCATCAAAAACCGACTAAATTGATCCCAACTTAGATAACCTGCATGGTGCTCTCGGAATGACCATTTAGAATTGAGTGAATAGTTTACCGTTGCGGCAACGAAAAAACTTACGATATGTGCTTGAGCAAGTCCGGTTTCATATACCACCAGTATTTGAAACAGCAACGTATCAACTATTACGCCACATAGCCCAACCATAGCAAACTTTCCTGCTGTACTGGCGGTAACCGTACCCCCTGCCAGGGTGATCAATCGTTGCAAATAAGTCCACTGATGGGAAAATGACAGTTTTGAAGTGCCTCTTGTTCGATCACGAAAGCAGATCGGCACTTCCACTGCTCTAATCTTTCCCTGGCCAGCTACCAGCAATTCGAGCAGGATCTTGTATCCGCGCGCATGTTCAGCAATTGTTGCGATCAAATCCTTGCGAACCGCAAAAAATCCAGAGGTGGCATCGTTAACATCACATATGGGGCGTGCTAGCCAGCCCCCGACACGTGACAGCCACTGTCGATGTAGTGGCCAACCTTCTGTGCCACCTCCCGGCACATAACGACTCCCAACAGCTATGTCGTGACTACCATTCAGAACTGGCCCTACTACAGCGGTTAGTCGATCTGGCGGATGGCTCAGGTCTGCGTCCATTACCACGATGACATTACTGCGGGCTATTGCAACACCGGCTAAAATAGATGCAGTCAGATCTGGTTTTTCCCGACGCTCTACGAGTCTTACATTTGCCTTCTCTTTCCATGCACGCACTTTGTCCGGCGTACCATCGCTTGAGCCATCGTCGGCAAAAATGACTTCAAAATGGTCAGGCGGCAGGTCAAGCGCAAAGAGGCTGGTTAATAACGGATCAATGTTATCTGCTTCGTTGAGAGTAGGAACTACTACAGAAAATTGTGTCGTTGTATTTTTAGTTCCACTAAGCACATTGCGTGACGTTAACGAGGAAGCTAAGGATAGAGGGTCACTAGTATCTATATCTGGCAATTTGATTGGACAAACTTAGGTTGTTATTTTTCTTTAACAGGGCTCGGCATACGCAACTCTGTAAGCATCTTACAGCTTACAGACTCATTCTATGACCTATCATTTTACCATTAAATTTGCGAGGAGACGACGGCGATACCTATTTATAAGAAGTATCACTTAACTTTGCTGAAGGGATATGCTATTGAATCTAATTTAGAAGATAAATATATATCAGACTATTTTAGATTGTTACTTGATCCTATTCTTGACTATTTGGTAAATAGGCAGTTTAGACTAAAGGTATAAGCCAGTACATATTTTTAATATTCAACTAAGAAGGTATTGATAGGCTGGGTGTATACTAGGCTATGGAAATGTTTCAGCCTGTGCGAGGGGCAAAGCGGCCTTATCTTTGGTTGAAAGTTGCAGTTCTCCATCTAGAGGCCATTGGATGCCAATGGTTGGATCGTTCCATAAGATACTGCGCTCGAATTCGGGAGCGTAGTAGTCTGTAGTTTTGTAGAGAAAATCAGCTCCATCACTAAGTACAAGAAAGCCATGCGCAAATCCTATTGGAGCCCACAGCTGGCGACGGTTATCTTCCGTAAGTTCAATGCCTACCCACCGGCCAAACGTGGGTGAGGATTTTCGAATATCCACAGCAACATCAAAAACCGCGCCACGTACAACGCGTACTAATTTCCCCTGAGGTTGCTGGATTTGGTAGTGCAGACCTCGTAGCACACCTCTAACTGAGTGACTATGATTATCTTGTACAAAGCTCACATTAAGTCCCGTACCCTGACTGAACGTCTTTTCGTTAAAGCTTTCAAAGAAAAGCCCCCGGTTATCACTAATAATTTTGGGCTCAATAACAAGAACTTCAGGAATGGAAGTTGGGATTACTTTCATATAACTATTCGTTCTTTCAACAGGCGCATAAGATACTGCCCATAACCGTTTTTAACCAATGGTTGTGCAAGCTTTTCAAGCTGCTCAGCGTTAATGAGGCCTTTGCGATAGGCGATCTCTTCTGGGCAGGCGATCTTGAGACCCTGACGGTGTTCAATGGTTTCGATAAAGTTACTAGCCTCTATCAAGCTCTCATGAGTACCGGTATCTAACCAAGCATGGCCACGCCCCATGATTTGAACGTTAAGTTGATCACGTTTCATGTAGACTCGGTTGGCGTCAGTTATTTCTAATTCACCTCGGGTGGATGGTTTTAGATCTGCAACGATGTCAACAATCTGATTATCATAGAAATATAGGCCAGTAACAGCATAGTTACTTTTTGGCTGAGAAGGTTTTTCTTCCAGCGAAGTTGCTCGGCCTTGAGAATCAAGGGTGACTACACCGTAACAATCAGGGTTTTGTACATGATAGGCAAAAATAGTTGCACCACTTAGTTCTAACGTAGCGGACTCAAGTTGTGTTTGCAAATCGTGACCGTAGAAAATGTTATCTCCCAAGATCAGAACACTAGGATCCTGAGAAATAAAAGACTTACCGATTATGAAGGCTTGGGCCAATCCATCAGGACTGGGTTGTTCGGCATATTGCAGGTTTAGACCCCAATCCTTGCCATTTCCTAAGAGTTGCTCAAAACGTTGAGTGTCTTGAGGAGTAGAAATAATTAGAATGTTACGAATATCCGCTAGCATGAGTGTGCTCAAGGGATAATAAATCATTGGTTTGTCGTAAACTGGGAGCAGTTGTTTGGAAACTACTTTAGTCACGGGATAGAGTCGTGTGCCGGAACCACCAGCTAGAATGATACCTTTACGTTGGGTCATAATTAATATTCAAGAATTTCGGTAAGCATACGTGCTACGCCAGTTTGCCACAATGGTAAGGTTAGATCGAAAGTACTTTCGATTTTTTTGGTATTCAAGCGTGAATTTCTAGGTCGACGTATGGTTTGAGAAAACGCGTTAGTTGATACAGGTTGAATACTCTCTGGTTGAACCTTAAGCTTGATTCCAGATTGACGTACTTTATCAAGCACAAAACTGGCGTAGCCATACCATGAGGTTTCGCCTTTAGCAGCTAGATGATACAAGCCTGATACCTGAGGTTGACATAGGGCTATACGAATTGAATGGGCGGTAATATCCGCTAACAGATCGGCGCCAGTAGGCGCACCAATTTGATCATCAATAACAGCAAGATGGTCGCGCTCCTGTGCAAGACGAATCATGGTCTTAGCAAAGTTCTTGCCACGTGCAGAGTAGACCCAGCTGGTACGAAATATCAGATGCTGACAGCCAGAATTAAAGATGGCTTTTTCACCTTCCAATTTTGTTGAGCCATAAACATTCAGGGGTGTAGTTGGATCGGTTTCCTTCCAGGGCTTAACTCCATTCCCATCAAACACATAATCGGTAGAATAATGGATCAACCAGGCACCTAACTTCCGAGACTCCTGCGCAAGTATTTCAGGAGCGAAAACATTAATAGCGCGGGTTAGTTCTGGCTCACTTTCAGCCTTGTCGACAGCTGTGTAAGCTGCAGCGTTTACTATTACATCTGGAGAAACTGAATGAATGGTTTGAATGATGCTATCTGGATGAGTAAAGTCGCCACACAGTTCCTGGTCATTAACATCCAGAGCTACCAGTTCGCCCATAAAAGCGAGGCTTCGTTGTAGCTCCCAACCTACTTGGCCATTTTTGCCGAACAATAAAATTCTCACAAGCCACGACCTTTATAATTTTTATCAATCCACAACCGGTATGTACCTGATTGGACACTTTGAACCCAACTTTGGTTATCAAGATACCATTGCACAGTTTTTTGGATGCCTGTTTCAAACGTTTCAGCCGATTTCCAACCTAGTTCACATTCTATTTTCTTAGAATTAATAGCGTATCGGCGGTCGTGACCAGGACGGTCGGTAACGAAAGTAATTTGTTGGTGGTAGCGTTTGCCATCAGTACGAGGATGTAAAGTATCTAGCAATGCGCAAACAGTATGTACGATGTTGATGTTGGGTTTCTCGTTCCGGCCACCAATATTGTAGGTTTCGCCAGGGGCGCCTGCTTCCAGCACCAGACGGATTGCATCACAATGGTCTTTTACGTAAAGCCAGTCACGGATTTGCTGACCGTCTCCATACACAGGTAATGGTTTATCTGTAAGAGCATTGACGATTATTAGTGGAATTAGTTTCTCGGGGAATTGATAGGGGCCGTAGTTATTTGAGCAATTGGTGGTAAGTACTGGTAAGTCATAGGTATGATGGTAGGCACGTATTAAATGATCACTGGCTGCTTTGCTTGCTGAGTAAGGGCTATTAGGTTCGTAACGATGGTTTTCATCAAAAGCTTCTTCTCCATTTGAAAGAGAACCGTAGACCTCGTCTGTTGAGATATGAAGAAATCGGAACTTCTGTCTCATTTCGAGTTCTAGTGTACCCCAGTAAGCCCGTGTAGTTTCTAGTAACCGGAAAGTGCCTACAATATTAGTCTGTATAAACCCCTCAGGGTCTTGGATGGAGCGATCCACATGACTCTCCGCAGCAAAATTTATAATAGCACGTGGTTTGTATTTGGTGAGTAAGCTGAGGATTAAGGTAGAATCACAAATGTCGCCTTTAATGAAGATATGCCGTTTATCGTCTTTTAGGGAAGCTAGATTTTCTAAATTTCCTGCATAAGTTAAGTTATCAAGGTTAATAATTTCTTCGTCAGATTGTGTAAGCCAATCTAATACAAAATTTGTACCAATAAATCCAGCTCCTCCTGTTACTAATATCATTTTCTGTCCTTAATCTATAATTTCTTGTTACCGTAGTATCCTTGCAGTATTCCTATAGTTGGTATTTTAGCTTACAGCAAGCAAAAGACTCTGATTAAAACCTTTGGTTTGGATTGCTTGTTTTTTTGGGAATACCATTTTAATGGTAGTATATTACTGTGTTGAATAACATTGGGGTGTTATAATTTGAGCCCTTTCGCTGATTCAGTTAGAATTCATTTTTCTCAGGCGCGTAGCTCAGCTGGTTAGAGCACCACCTTGACATGGTGGGGGTCGTTGGTTCGAGTCCAATCGCGCCTACCAAATAACAAATAAGGCCAACCTATTTTCCAATTTATATACTCCCGGAATATTTTTTCGTTTGCTGTACACATGTTATCTAGCCCGATGAATCTAGAATTTGGGCAGCCTTGATCAATGTCATGTACGCTGAAAGATGGGTTTATGAATTTGTAAGTGTTAGACGGAGTAGGGTGGTGGCCCGACCTATAGATATGTTCATACTGGCAATAAAAAGTTTTGTAATTCTATTAACGTCCATACGCATCTTCAAAGCGTACGATATCATCCTCTCCCAAATATGAACCTGATTGTACTTCGATTATCTCAAGTGGTACGGAACCATGGTTCTCCAGACGATGGCGGGTGCCAAGTGGAATAAAAGTAGATTCATTTACGGATACCAGATACTTGGTATCACCACAGGTCACTCGTGCGGTTCCACTCACAACAATCCAATGCTCAGCACGATGGTGATGCATTTGTAGTGATAGTGAAGCACCCGGCTTGACAACAATACGTTTAACCTGAAAACGTTCGCCAATGTCTACACAGTCATACCAGCCCCATGGCCGAAATATTTTGCGGTGCAGCTGTCCTTCAGTGCGTTTCTCACGTTTTAGGCTATCAACAATTTTCTTTACATCTTGAGTCTTGTCCTTGTGGGCCACCAGAATTGCATCAGGCGTTTCTATTACCACCATATCCTCTACTCCTACGCAAGCTACCAGGCGGTTCTCTGACATAACTAACGAATTATAGCAGTCATGCAACAGCACATCGCCTTGTGATACATTACCCTTGTTATCTTTAGGAAGCACTTGCCACAGTGAATCCCATGCGCCGACATCAGACCACCCGGCCGCGAGAGGAATCACTACACCTGTCGGTAACGAATCTACACCTGTGGCAATATTTTCCATTACTGCATAGTCGATAGAGTCGCTTGGGCATTGCTCAAATGCCGTTTTTTCTGGGCGTAAAAACTCACCATCAATTGAACTCTGATTCCAAGCTGTTTGGCAAGCCGTGAGAATATCTGCTCGGCAGTAGCCAATAGCTGAAAGCAACGCCGAAGCACGCATCATAAACAATCCACTGTTCCATAAATAAGAGCCGGTATCTAGATAAGCTTGTGCGGTGTCAAGATCTGGTTTTTCGACAAAACGTTCGATGTGAAAAAATCCAGCTTCCTCATATGCTGTACCAAACTGGATATAACCATAACCTGTTTCGGGTGAGTCTGGTGTGATACCAAAGGTAACTATTGCTCCTTCTGTAGCAGGTTTTATACTTTTGTGTACCGCGCGATGAAAAGCTGCAGTATCCATAATCATGTGATCTGCGGGCATTACTAGAAGAATTGGGTCATCCCCGCTCTGCATCGCTGCTAATGCAGCAAGAGTTAGGGCTGGCGCCGTGTTACGCCCTATAGGTTCTAGTAAAATCGAAGCCACCTTATTTATTATTCGCAGCTGTTCGGCGACTACAAAACGGTATTCCTCATTACAGATCACCATTGTTGACCCGAGTTGTACACCAGTAAGTCCTTCCATCCGACGAACTGTAGCCTGCAACAGAGAGTCATTGTCATCTAGCAGTGGTAGAAGTTGCTTGGGATATTGTTCGCGTGAGAGTGGCCAGAGGCGTGTACCAGAGCCACCGCAGAGAACAACAGGAGTCAATGAATGCATGGAGGTTTCCAATATAAATAACGTATTTTAATTGTTTAACCAGTTTTTGATCATAAATTACATTTAATACGATTTCTAGGTAGCGCTCATCATAGTTTTTCTATCAACCATGTGTAAGTTTTTTCACAAGTATTTTTACAATTCGTTCTGCTGCTTTGCCGTCCCACATGTCTGGCCTACGGCCTTGTTTGCCTTCACCACGCAGTATTTTGCGTACTTCGGAGATAATCCGAATCGGATCAGTACCTACTAGGACGTTAGAGCCCTCTTCCACTGTGATCGGCCGCTCTGTATTTTCGCGGATAGTGACGCATGGTATGCCTAGGGCGGTGGTCTCTTCTTGTAAGCCCCCGCTATCAGTTAGTACTAAGGCAGCGTCTTTCCACAAGTTAAGGAAAGCCATGTAGGCTTGTGGGCCAACTAACGTGATATTTGGTCCAAGATCTATGTTGAATTTCTCCAGGTTGTTTTGGGTGCGTGGATGTACGGGGAAGATTAGTGGTAACTCAGTTGCGATTTCTTTTAATGCCTTGCTGATACGCGTCATTATCTCGATATTATCCACATTACTTGGTCTGTGTAGTGTAATTACACCGTATTGTTTGTTGTGAAGTACATGATTCATCTTAAAAATATTTGTTTCATAATCTGAGGTATCGGTATTGGCTAGCTTCTTTGCTTGGAATAGTAAATTGTCAACCATTACATGTCCGACATAATGAATTTCTGAGTCCGACTTCCCCTCGCGTTTTAAGTGTGCAATTCCACTCGGCTCGGTTACAAAGAACCAATCCGAAATACTATCTGTGACTAAGCGGTTTATCTCT
>SPBV01000310.1 GCA_004525885.1 Nitrosomonadales bacterium | reverse complement strand
CCACTTCACTCATGATTATATCAGCCTCACCCGGATTTAAATGAGTAATGAATATTTCAGGATTACGCTCTAATTTGTCTAATGAGTCGGCCAGCATACTTGCGCAGAGATGCTTAGATTCAATCGCCAAATTCTTTTCCCGGTTACTAAAAGAGGTTTCTATAATCAAGTAACGTAGATTTTCGATCTTGTTAACTACTTCCCAGAATGGGTCATTACTGGTTGTGTCGCCTGTAAAAACCAGGCTCGATTCACCGGAATCAAGTTGAAAGCCTACTGACGGCACTACATGATTGGCTGGGAGTGGCGTGATTCTGCGTCCGTTCAGTTCCACCATTGTGCCCACGAAAATATCTTCATGGCGCATGTGTGGTTTATCTTTGCTGGGGATTTCAGAAAAATCGGGCCAAAGTTTCCAGTTAAACAAGTGCTGTTTCAGAATCTCCTGTGTTGCTTGAGTAGCATGAACGACTAATGGCTTGTCACGCCTATAACCCACGCTGTCCACTATGAATGGGATCGAGGTTACGTGATCCAAATGAGAATGTGTGACAAAGACATGGTTAATTTTAGCCATATCATCCAGACTTAAGTCACCCACACCAGTGCCGGCATCAATTAAAATATCTTCATCTAGTAGCATTGAGGTGGTGCGAAGGTCGCCGCCAATGCCACCGCTACAACCAAGTATTTTCAATTTCATCTATATTAATCCATTGGTATTTATTCGTTGTTTCTGGGAGTCCCCCGATGGAGTTTGATCGAGTCAGTATACTAGTAATTTTTTATCCAAAGCGTCTTTATAAGCAGAACTCAGATAGATTAAAAGGAAATAACTCACTTAACTTGATATATATCGAACATTCACATTTAATCTTTACTATTACTTAATTATGATTTCATTAGCAACACCGGTATCGTCGAAAGCTGCATCACTTTGCTGGCTACCGAACCCAACAACAAACCTTTTACTGCACCTAGTTTGCGTGGCCCAAGGATAGTCTGGTCACATTGTTTTTCTGATCCATAACGTAAAATCATTTCCGCGGGGTCGCCCACAATAATGTGAAACTGGTAGTTAGCGCCTGCCTTATTCATTGTTTCGCGAGCGGCTTGTAACTCCTTCATTCCTTTTTCCTGGTGATATTCATTAATGCGTACTTTATCAATAAGCATGGGAGCATTCCCGTGTAATGGATGCTGCACATTCACCAAATGAATTTCTGGTGTTTCCTTGTACCAGTCTAGTAGTTTGATAAAATCTAATACTGCTTTATTAGAAACATCTGATCCATCCACTGCTAACAAAAATTTCAGCATGATTACTCTCCCCCATGATATGGCAGTTATATTTGTGGTGGCTGTTATAGCTTATCTGTGTCATTGGCCAAGTCAACTATAGGCATTCTCTTTTTTAGGGCTCTTGCTGCCAACCATTTCCCGATCATTATTATTACGAGCACACCACAAACCGGGGATAGCCAGTGTAAGAAAGATGCATTGACATTCACCCATTCTCTGGTAACCGTATCGGTTATTGCCATATCACCTGCTATCCAGCCGAGCAGTCCAGCACCAATTGTGATAACAATAGGAAAACGATCCATCAGTTTCATTACAAACTTACTGCTCCAGACAATAATTGGCACGCTTACTAGTAAGCCGAAAACTACCAAACCAATGCTGTCTTTGGCTGCGCCAGCAATTGCGATGACATTGTCCACACTCATTATGGCATCTGCAATAATGATGGTTTTGATTGCGCCTAGCAATGTTGTGCTAGCGTTTATTTCATGTCCGCCATTTTCTGGTTCAGGCTGAAGCAGTTTGACCCCGATCCATATCAGCAGCAGTGCGCCGATGATTTTAAGGAATGAAATAGCCAGTAGAGTAAGCGCGAATGAAACTAGGATTACGCGTAGGGCAATGGCACCAAACACCCCCCAAAAAATACCTTGGTTACGTTGTTTCTGCGGCAATCGTCGACAGGCAAGTGCGATCACTACCGCATTATCACCACCAAGTACAATGTCGATAGCAATAATTTGCAATACCGCGACCCAGAATTGCGGGTTAGCGATGTCCATTCATCAGTCTCTAAAAATAGTAATTTTATACTGGGACGAAAGCATATTAATCCTTATTGCTGTAGCAATGGCTTAAGCGATAACCCCGCTACGATACAACGTTCACTAAGTTCTCAGTGTCAGCTCCAATAAACTGCAGAACTTCATTTTTGCGTGCCATTGTGTCTTGGTAGCCTAGTTTAATTAATGCTTGGCAGAAT
>SPBV01000170.1 GCA_004525885.1 Nitrosomonadales bacterium | reverse complement strand
TTGAGTTAATTTTTTTATTAACCACTGATGCGCCTTTAATAAATAATTTCGCTAACTTAGAGAGCACTCATTATCTTGATATATCGTTTGACCCACCAACTAAAAACCGGATCTACCAAATATTTATTAATCATTTCAAGAACGTGTGGATATTTTTTTATTGAATGAATAGGCCTAAGGAGTAGTTCCTTTTTACCCACTGCCAGAGATTGTTTTGGATAAACTACCAGAATCATACAATTCGTCATTCTCTTGATGATTTCGCCGGCCATAGGTACCGTAGCTTTTTCTGTAAAAATATCGGAAAATCCAAGGCGAATGGAATCCAAATAGGTTGCCATAGCTTACTGGCAAACCATCTTACTGAAAAGAAAATAACGTTCCACCTCTAGAGGAGTAAACTTTATTCCTAATTATCAAGTGCGCTTCTATATTGAATTCATATGAGAATATCTTCTGGCAAATCTGCCCCTGTAACACTTTCAGAATTTTTGACTTTTGCAATTGCATTTATTAGCTTTGATGAACGATAACTAAATCCACCGTTTCCCATTATAAAAGTACCTTTATAAATAAGAGAAGCGGCAATGCAATCGGAGATTAAAGATTTCTCTCTCCATTTACTTGGCTGCAAAAAATATCCCATTGAATAACTAAAAAATCTTCCTAGAGTTATTGAGAATGCTTTGTTAAATGTTGTTGGTGCTCAACTGGACAGTACTCTAAACTAGACCGGGGTGATTAAAAGGAGTGTTAATCAACTAAATCGGAATATAAAGTCAGTAAACAATCGTGTAGATAAACTTGAATCAGGATCAGATAAAATCAAACGAATGGATGTAGTGATTGACATAAATAACAAAGCCTCACTAGATGAGTGCGAATATCCTCTTTGTGCCAAAAGCTGGCATTCGTATAGAATCACCAGTAACTAAAAGGCGCTTATTTAAATTAGGGATAGGTCGCAAGGCGTGTCTCTTGGTATACCAAGAAGGTATCTATATAATTCGTATACTAAACTATGCGCACTTTAATAACTTACTTCACAGTTTTTCCTCAACGTAGCTTATATGTTCTAATTGCATTTCTGGCGGCGGGTATTGCAGAGGCGCTCAGCCTTACTGCTATTCTTCCTTTACTTTCAATTGCTGTCGGTGATCCAGTTGATTCAAACATCGGTGGATTTATCGTACAACTCCTTAATAGGGTCGATGTTGACCCCACAATAGGCGCAATGCTGTTTATTATTCTCTGTGGAATCGTTTCTAAGAGTCTGATACTACTGATAGCAAATAGACAAATCGGTTATACAGTAGCCCATATAGCGACGGTGTTACGCCTAGAACTTATCGAAGCATTACTTGCTAGTCGTTGGCAGTACTTTTTGCGCCAACCTGTAGGTGCACTAGCTAACTCAATTGCTACAGAGGCATCCCGTGCAGCAAACGGATTTGAACAAGCTGCTGCTGTACTTTCCTTATCAATACAGGTATCCGTATATATTATCATTTCCATATTTGTTTCATGGCAGGCAGCCTTAATCACTCTAATAGTAGGCGCTATTTTTTTATCGTCGATGTATAAGCTAATCCACGTAACACGTAAAGCAGGTTCTAAGCAGACTCTTTTATTTCATAGTTTATTGACATACCTAGCTGATGTGCTCGGCTCAGTAAAATCATTAAAAGCCATGGCACGAGACAAGGTTGCAGATTCTATCCTGCGTTCCCAAACCACACAATTGGAAAAAGTTACTCGCCGTGAGGTGATGAGTAGAGAAGGTTTGACAGCCATACAAGAACCTGTACTCGCTGCTCTTACAACAGGAGGCCTATATGTTGTTCTAGTAATGTGGGAGCTTCCCCTCCCTGCAGTAACCGCAATGGTTATCTTATTTGTTCGGATACTATCTCTGTCAAGCAAAATGCAACGCCGCTACCAAAACCTTATAGCGCAAGAAAGTGCTTATTGGTCGATAAGAAACTCATCTGAATTGGCGCGTTCTTCTGCTGAAATAAAAACAGGCACATTGCATCCAACCCTTAAACAGGGGATTAGTTTGCAACATGTTAATTTTAATTATGATAAGAAAGTTATATTTAAGGACCTGAATATTGAAATCGAAGTAAACTCATTCACCACAATTATAGGAGAGTCTGGTGTAGGAAAAAGTACATTTATTGATCTTCTTTGTGGGCTGGTAGAAGCTAAATCGGGGGATATATTTATTGACGGAATATCCTTGCGAGAGATTAATATTAGGGAATGGAGAAAGTTGATAGGATACGTCTCCCAGGAAACAATTCTGTTGCATGACACCATTCTAAGCAACATTATTGTAGGAGCGCCTGATCTAACCCAAAATGATGCTGAGAGAGCGTTACATCAAGCTGGCGCCTGGGAATTTATCGCTGATCTACCAGAAGGTGTGCATACTATTGTTGGAGAGCGCGGGGGGCTTTTGTCAGGTGGACAGCGTCAGCGTATAGCCATTGCAAGGGCGCTCGCCCATCAACCCAAACTTTTGCTTCTTGATGAACCAACCAGTGCCCTAGATATAAAAAGTGAGGAGAATATTTGTAGAACGCTACAAATTTTATCAGAAACTCTTACTATCATTGCAGTATCCCACCAACCTGCTTTAGCTAATGCCGCAGATTATGTTGTTAGACTATCCAATGGTGACGCTAAACGATCATCATAATTGTTAACGCACCTTACGTAGCAAGTCTTTGACAACATGTTTTGTGCCTTTAGCATAACGGTGGTAGCGAAAAGAAATAAGTTCTCGCAAGACAATAGGCACTCGTTTCCAGTGGGAACTAGGCAGTGAGGAACGAGCACGTAAAAAGGCAAGCTCGTCTTTTACTTGCAAGATTTTATTCTTGGCCTCTGGGATGTTATTGGCACAGGATTCTATTAAGTAGTCCAAAACTAGTTGATAGGCTTTAACTTTTGGGTTATGAATTGAATGGAAGCTTTTACCTCGAATCTTGCTGATATTGTTGTTAGGTAATGGTGGGGCGCCAATTTGGTTAGAATTGTGCTGACGATATGCTACTAAAGGCGTTGGGAGCGCAATTAGGCCAGATGAAATACTAATTACCAGTGCGATCCAGGCATCGTGCACCCATTCCTTAGGCATTGGCAATATAAATTTAAGATAGTTGGCTCGAAAAGCCATTGTTGTGCCAGAGACTATATTACGATTAAGCAGAATTTTGAACGCCCCCTCATGGGTGGCGATTTGTGTCAGTTCTTGTCGACTAATTTTTAACCTTTCCCATAAACTATATTCAAGTAAATCCAAGCTTTGGTTAACAACGTCAGCATCTGTGAACACAGCACCGACTTCTATATTGTTTACGAAACACTCTTCAATGAGAGCAATCTTTTCTGGATACCAAACGTCGTCCTGATCGCACAAAAAGATAATATCTCCTTTACATGCCCGTATCGCCACCTCAAAATTACGTGTTGAACCCAACCGTTCTGGGTTTATATGTACCCTTACTGGAAAAGGTACACGCCGTGCAAACTTACTTACGATCTCTAAAGTTGAATCAGTGGAGGCATCATCCGATATTACTAATTCGTCGGGCAATCTAGTTTGACTTGCAATACTGTCTAGCTGCTCGCCAATATAACGTTCCCCGTTATAAGTTGCCAGCGCAATAGATATGTCAGTTAATTTGGTTTGTGGATTCTCCATTAATTCATAATTCTTAAATTGCGAACGAAACTATTTACCTAAAACGTTTTTATGTAACATATAATAAATGGCGGAGAGGGTGTCCGCCTATACAGCGTCCATCTAAATCCGATAACATCCATATATCCGTTTGTTTAAGCCATTCTACAGCTACCAGTTGTCCGACACAGTCCATTGACTTCCACCAGCATCCCACATAATATGTGGTATGAAATGTGGTATAAATTATGACTGTTAAATACAAGCATATGCAAAAAGTTCTCTCGGCTGCATTTATTCGTTCTGTAGTAAAAGCGGGCCGCTACGGTGATGGCAATGGATTATATCTGATAGTTGACTCATCCGGCGCCAAACGCTGGGTGTTACGAACCGTAGTGATGAACAAACGCAGAGATATAGGATTAGGTGGCCTGTCTCTGGTATCGCTGGCCGAAGCACGTGAAGAAGCTACACGACTACGAA
>SPBV01000132.1 GCA_004525885.1 Nitrosomonadales bacterium | reverse complement strand
ATACGTGGTGTGAGAAATGTGTTACTTGGCATAGCCTGGTCCTTTTGCTGGAATCTTTCTGATTAATTGGTTACTTAGAATATAATTCGACAACAAGCGATTCTTGGATGGTTGCAGGTAATTCAGAACGCTCTGGCTTCGCTTTGAAGGTTCCCTTCATCGCCTTAACATCTACTTCCATCCAACCTGGAAAATTACGTTGCTCAGCAGCTTCTACGGAAGCTTTAATACGTAGTTGGTCTTGAGCTTTTTTTGTTACTTCCACCACATCACCTGGACTCACTTGATAGGATGGGATGTTGACACGACGTCCATTTACAAGTATTCCATTGTGGCGCACAATCTGGCGCGCCTCACAACGTGAGGCACCAAAACCCATACGATAAGAAACAGAATCAAGGCGACATTCTAGTCGTTGCAGAAGATTTTCACCTGTAATGCCACGCTGTTGGTCTGCTAGTTTGTAATTATTACGAAATTGTCGCTCTAGTATCCCATAAATACGTCGCAACTTCTGCTTTTCTCTTAATTGTACGCCATAATCAGACAATCTTGTTTTCTTTTGACCATGCTGCCCAGGCGGATAATTTCTACGCTCTATCGCACACTTGTCAGTAAAGCATTTTTCTCCTTTTAAGAATAACTTCTCACCTTCACGACGACATTGGCGACATTTAGGATCAAGATTCCTGCCCATAGTCTATTCTCCTTAAATGCGACGCTTTTTAGGCGCGCGACAGCCATTATGCGGAAATGGCGTCACATCAGAAATGCTGGTAATTTTAAAACCAGCTGCATTTAGTGCACGTACTGCAGATTCCCTACCTGGACCTGGCCCCTTGATACGTACTTCCAAGTCTTTGACCCCACACTCCTGTGCAGCCTTACTTGCTTTTTCAGCTGCAACTTGGGCAGCAAACGGGGTGCTTTTACGTGAACCCTTAAATCCGGCTCCACCTGAAGTAGCCCACGACAAGGCATTCCCTTGACGATCAGTAATAGTAACAATAGTATTGTTAAATGAAGCATGAATATGTGCGATACCCTCAGCTACGTTCTTCTTTACCTTTTTACGTACCCGTGCTGCTGCTTTTACCATGTCTGATTTTTCCTTTAATCTGCAATTTGTTATTTATTTAGACTACTTACCTTGCTAAAGGCCTTCCACCGCCAGAACGAATTGCTTTGCGCGGACCTTTACGAGTTCTGGCGTTAGTCTTTGTACGCTGTCCACGAACTGGTAGCCCTCTACGATGACGTAATCCCCGATAGCAACCAAGATCCGTTAGACGCTTAATGTTCATCGAGACTTCTCGACGCAAATCACCTTCCACCATAAATTTACCCACATGGTCTCGCAACTTATCCATTTGCGTATCAGTTATATCCTTGACCTTTGTGGTTACGTTAATGCCAACAGAAGCGCAAATCTGACGCGCCGCTGCACGACCTATACCGTAAATCGCAGTTAATGCGATTTCTGCATGCTGATGATTTGGAATATTTACTCCGGCAATACGAGCCATACAAACACCCTACGAATAAAATTTATGAATTATAACAGCCAAAGCTATATCTACTCAATCAACCTTGGCGCTGCTTATGACGTGGATCCTTACAAATCACTCTCACGACACGATTACGTCGAACCACTTTACAATTTCGGCAAATTTTCTTAACTGATGATAATACTTTCATAGCTGTTCTTCCCCCACTATTTGGCACGAAAAGTAATTCGAGCCCTACTTAGATCATACGGCGTTAAATCTACAGTCACTTTGTCGCCCGGTAAAATTCGAATGTAATGCATGCGCATCTTGCCAGAAATATGACCAAGTACAACATGCCCATTTTCAAGCTTGACACGAAACGTTGCATTGGGCAACGTTTCTAGTATCTCACCTTGCATTTGTATCGTCTCTTCCTTAGCCATTCATTAGTCTCGATTATCTTGCCGGCAAGCCGCCACCGCCCTTAAAGTTACTTTTCTTCAATAGGCTATCGTACTGTTGCGACATAATGTAGGCTTGAACCTGTGACATAAAATCCATAGTGACAACTACAATAATCAATAATGAAGTACCACCAAAATAAAATGGCACATTCCATTTCAAAATTAAAAATTCTGGCAACAAACATACCAGCGTTACATAAATCGCCCCTACCATAGTTAATCGCAGCATAATTCGTTCAATATGCTTAGCGGTCTGGTCTCCAGGACGAATACCTGGAATAAAATCACCACTTTTCTTCAAATTTTCTGCGGTTTCCTTAGGATTAAACACTAATGCAGTATAAAAAAAACAAAAGAATACAATCATTAATGCATACATAATTACATAAATTGGCTGCCCTGGAGACAACGCACCACTCACATCTTTCAACCAGACCATAGATTCACCACTAGCAAACCATCCCGCTAAAGTTGCTGGAAACAAAATAATACTGGACGCAAAGATTGGTGGAATCACACCAGCCATATTAAGCTTTAAAGGTAAATGTGAACTCTGACCACCATAAACCTTCCGTCCCACTTGCCGCTTAGCATAATTAACTAAAATTTTACGCTGGCCACGCTCTACAAAAACTACAAAAGCCGTTACTAAAGCTACTGCAAGAAAAATTGCTAGCGCTACTAAGGAATGCATCGCACCAGTGCTTACTAATTCAAGCGTACCACCAATTGCACTCGGTAGCCCAGCTACAATACCGGCAAATATTATTAAAGAGATTCCGTTTCCTATGCCACGCTCGGTAATTTGCTCCCCCAACCACATTAGGAATATAGTACCTGTAACTAAAGTTATTACTGTGGTCATCAAGAACATTGGGCCTGGCTCGATTACCAATCCAGCTTGCGACTGCAATGCCATAGATATGCCATAACCTTGCACTAATGCCAAACCCAGCGTGAAATAACGAGTGTATTGAGTGATTTTCCTGCGCCCAGACTCGCCTTCTTTTTTTAGTGCCTCCAAATAAGGGAAAGCTACCGTACCAAGCTGCATAATGATTGAAGCGGAAATGTAAGGCATGATCCCCAAAGCAAATACTGAGAAGCGGGATAGTGCACCACCTGAAAACATGTTAAACATCCCGAGAATTCCACCTTGCTGAGAATCAAACAAGTCTTTTAGTACCACTGGGTCGATCCCTGGCACAGGAACATGTGCACCAATCCGGTAGACAACGAGCGCAAGCAATAAGAACCAAAGCCGACGCTTCATGTCACTTAGCTTTCCGGAACCAGCTCCTAACAATCCGCTAGCGGCCAATTTGCATCCTCTTGGCCTTATTCAACACTACCACCTAAAGCTTCAATGGCAGCTTTCGCACCTTTTGTAACAAGAATGCCCTGCAATTTTATTGCACGACTTACTGTTCCAGAAAGTATAACTTTGGCAGTTAAAACAGATCTTGGAACTACACCAGCCTGTTTTAATACCTTTATATCTATGACATCTACTGGCAATTTGTTCAATGCTGACAATTTTACTTCAGATGTTTCCCCCTTTGTAAGGGAAGCAAAGCCCCGTTTTGGCAAACGTCGCTGCAGAGGCATCTGCCCGCCCTCGAATCCTACTTTGTGAAATCCGCCAGCACGCGACTTCTGACCTTTATGGCCACGACCAGAAGTTTTGCCAAAACCCGAACCTATGCCTCGTCCTACACGACGTCTAGAACAATTTGCACCGTCAGAAGGCTTAATTGAATTTAGCCTCATTTTATATACCACACTTCAACAGATAGTAAATTTTGTTAATCATACCTCGTACCGCTGGTGTATCTTCTAATTCTACACTGCTGTTAATTCTACGTAATCCAAGTCCACGCACTGTTGCACGGTGTGTCTTTTTCGTGCCTATCAGACTCTTTATCAAAGTCACTTTTATTTTATTATTTTTCCCGCTCATTGTTGAGTCAACTCCATAATATCCTTAACACTCTTGCCACGCTTAGCAGCAACCTCAGCTGGCGTATTCATTGCTTGCAATCCTTGCAGTGTTGCGCGAACGACATTATATGGATTTGTTGAACCAATGCACTTAGCAAGAATATCATGCACGCCCATTACTTCAAATATTGCACGCATAGGACCACCAGCAATAATGCCCGTACCTTCCGAAGCGGGTTGCATGTACACTTTAGCAGCGCCATGCCTACCTATAACTGGATGATGCAATGTACCATTCTTAAGAGTTATTTTAACCATCTTACGGCGTGCTTCGTCCATTGCTTTTTGCACCGCTACTGGCACCTCACGAGACTTACCCTTTCCCATGCCGACACTACCGTCACCATTACCAACTACAGCTAAAACCGCAAAGCCAAGAATGCGCCCACCCTTAACTACTTTGGTAACACGATTAATTGCAACCATTTTTTCCTTGAGCCCATCTCCACGGTCATCTCCTTGTGGAGTTTTGCCCTGCATTCTTCCTTGCGACTTAGCCATCAATAATCCCCAATTAGAATATCAAACCATGCTCACGAGCAGCATCAGCTAGCGCCCTAACGCGGCCATGATATTTAAAACCAGAACGGTCGAATCCAACTCTAGAGATACCTATAATTTTTGCCTTTTCAGCTATTCGTTTGCCCACGACTGCTGCCGCACCAATAGAACTTCCGCTGGATAACTCTTTACGAACTTCTGGCTCCAAAGTAGAAGCGCTCGTTAGAACTCTTCCGTTAGCATTATCAATTACTTGTGCATAAATATGACAATTGCTGCGGTGTACCGCCAGACGCACTATCTTCAATTCAGCAATCTTGGCACGAGTTTTACGTGCTCGACGTAGGCGGGATTGTATTAAATTCTGCATATTTATCTCAATTATTTCTTCTTCGCTTCTTTCATGACAATTACCTCATCAATGTAACGCACACCCTTCCCCTTATACGGTTCCGGCTTGCGATAGGCACGCACATCTGCTGCCACTTGACCAACTTGCTGCTTATCTATTCCTTTAATATGTATCTCGGTCTGAGAAGGGGTTTCCACTTTCACACCTTCAGGCATTTTGTATGCAATCGGGTGTGAATAGCCTAGAGAAAGATTAAGAATTTGATTTGTAGCCTGTGCTCGATAACCAACTCCTACTAATGATAATTTTTTCTCAAAACCACTAGTT